>JBJDZO010000314.1:0-1719 GCA_051868095.1 Butyricicoccus sp.
CTCGGCGCGTTCGCCATCATCGCGTACTACGACCCAACCATGGCTGTGCTGGCGCTGCTGGGCGTGCCGGTGTCGGTGGTTGTTTCGCGTGTACTGGTTCGGCGCATGCGCACATATAACCGCGAAATGAAGAGTAGTTACAGCGATTTGCTATCCTTTCAGGAGGATTCCTTTCAAAATATCACGAGCATCAAGGCATTCGGCATCACCGGTCAGTTTCATAAAAAAATGGACGGCCTGCTGAATAACTATCGTGCTTCATACTTGCGCTACAACCAGCTTTCTGTCCGAACGACCGCGCTTATGTCGCTGATGGGGGTTGTTGTGTGGGTGAGCTGCTTTGGCTGGGGGGTATATCGCCTGTGGACGGGCGCCATCAGCTATGGCTCGATGACCATGTTTTTACAGCTCGCTTCCTCGCTCGGCGCGGCATTTTCCGCGCTGATCGGCCTTGCGCCGACCGCGATTTCGATTTCGACCTCTGCCGGACGCATGATGGCGGTCGTGGAGCTGCCCGCCGAGGATGCCAAGCCGGACAAGGATTTTGTGCGCGAGGGTGCATATGCCATTGATCTGCGCGGTGTGACCTTTCGCTATCCGAGCAGTGAACCGGTGCTGCGGGGCGTGGACGTGACTGCACAGCCGGGCGATTTGGTTGCGCTCACCGGCCCTTCGGGCGAGGGCAAAACCACATTGCTGCGCATTCTGTTGGGGCTGGCGCGTCCAAGCGCAGGGAACGCGATTTTGATCGGCGCGAGCGGACGGCAGTATCCGGTGTCGGCGGCGACGCGCAGCGCGGTTGGCTACGTACCGCAGGGAAACAGTATTTTTGCGGGCACGATTGCTGAAAATCTGCGGCTGACCAAGCCGGATGCGACCAACGCCGAGCTGGAAGCCGTGCTCAAAGCCGCGTGCGCGTATGATTTTGTCAAAGAGCTGCCGGGCGGCATGCAGTATATCGTTGGTGGGCGCGGCAAAGGCTTGTCCGAAGGGCAGGCGCAGCGCATTGCAGTAGCGCGTGCCCTGTTGCGCCGCGCGCCCATTCTGCTGCTCGATGAAGCAACCTCGGCGCTCGATGAGGACACCGAGGAGCGCATGCTGAACAACCTGATGGAAGGCGGTTGGGTGCGCACCTGCATTCTGGTCACCCATCGGCCGGGCAGCCGGAAATACTGCACACGCAGGTATTGTGTGCAGGATGGTCGAATCGAAGTCTGCCAATGAACGAAAACCACCCAAAATGCGTGCCAAGGGCCGCATGATATGCAACGGAAGGAGCCAGCCAGTGAAAACATATGATACAGTCCGGCGGCTGCGGGTCATGCAGCTGCTGATTTCGGATATTTTTCTGATCCATGCAGCGGTGCTGGGCGCGTTGCTGACCCGATTCGAATTCGATCTTGCCATGATGGCGAAATCCGGATTTGCAGAGCAGTATTTTCGTATTGCGCCGTATTATACGGCGGCTGCACTTACGATTTTTGGCCTGCTGCGGCTGTATCGCAGCCTGTGGGAATACGCAGGCATCGAAGAACTGAAAAATATCATCCTCGCGGCCGCGCTGACCGATGTGGCGGGAAGTGTGATCGGTGGAGCAATGGGGGTCTATCTGCCGCGCAGCACGCCGGTCATCAACGGATTGTACTTAATGCTTGGGCTTGCTGCGGTGCGGTATACCTACCGTATCCTGCGGCGTTTTCGCAGCCGGCCGCGTGCCGA
>JBJDZO010000315.1:0-7519 GCA_051868095.1 Butyricicoccus sp.
GGCCCCAGGACAGCTCGGAGATGTGGATCATGCCGTCCACGCCGCCGATGTCAACAAATGCGCCGTAAGAAGTCAGGCTCTTTACAGTGCCCTCGTACTCGTTGCCAACCTCGATGGTCTCCCAAATCTGCTCAGCAGCAGCCTTGCGAGCCTCCTGCTGTACGGCACGGATCGAACCAACAACGCGCTTGCGCTGACGGTTGATCTCGGTAACGTAGAAGGACTGCTTGGTCTTGACCAGCTTGCTCATCGGCTCGTCCTTCGGAACGCCGGTCTGGGAAGCGGGGATAAATACGCGAACGCCGAATGCAGTTGCAACAACGCCGCCGCGGTTCTCTTCGATCACGGTGCCCTCAACAACGGTGTGCTCGTCCTTGGCAGCCTCGATGGTCTCCCAGCCCTTCAGCTGGTCAACGCGCTTCTTGGACAGGGTGATGATGCCGTCGCTGTCGTTGACGCGAACAACAACTGCCTCAATCTCGTCGCCCGGCTGGAGATGCTCCTCAACCTTGTAAGACGGGTCGTCGGAAAGCTCATCGATCGGGATGTAAGCGGTCTGCTTTGCGCCCAGATCAACCTGTACTTCGGTCTGCGAAATTGCAATGACGGTGCCGGTTACTTTTTCTCCATTCTTTATAGGCTTGAGGGATTCCTCCAGCATTGCTGCGAAATCCTCACCAGTTTCAATTTTCATTTCTTCGCTCATCATGTTACTGACCTCCTTAATAATCCATGCCGGGGTAGATGCACCCGCGGTAATACCGATCGGGCGATCCGTGAACCGGGTAATCTCATCTGCCTTCAATTCGGCCGCATCTTCAATGTAGAAGACATGCGGGCAGAGAGCTTTGCTGATTTCATAGAGCCGCTTGGTGTTCGAGCTCTTTTTATCCCCAATCACAATCATGCATCCCGATTCTCCGGCAAGAAGACGAGCCTCCGTCTGGCGCTCGTCCGTCGCATTACATATTGTATCAAATATTTTGCAGTTTGTACACCTTTTTTTCAGAATTTTCACAGAAATATCCCAAAGCGCCCGGTTTAGGGTGGTTTGCCCTACGACGCTGACCGATTCTTCCGTAGGAAAACTGCCGTCCTCGATTGCCGCGGAAAGTGCCTCCGGAGTTTCAAAAACCATCGATTCTCCGCACCATCCGGCGATTCCGACCACCTCCGGATGGCCTGCACTGCCGAGAATGACGATTTTTCGCCCTTTGGCGTACTCAGCTGCGACGATTTTATGAATTTTGGAAACAAACGGGCAAGTGGCGTCAAAAACCGTGCAGCCCTTGACCGCAAAGGCGTCATAAACAGATTTTGGAACACCATGTGCGCGGATGAGCACCGAAGCGCCGTCCGGAATGTCATCGAGGACGAGGGCGGTTCGCACGCCGCGTTCGGCCAGCCGGTTGATTTCATGGGTGTTATGGATGATTTCTCCATAACAGTAGAGAACATCATGAGTCTTCGCCAGTTCCTCAGCCATATCGACCGCGCGCCGCACGCCGAAGCAGAAACCGGCCGTCTGCGCTACACGAAGCTCCATTACTTGTCCTCCCCGCGCAATGCGTAGATGCGCCGCAGAATATCCTCAGAAACCGCCGCGTAATCCTTGGTTTTGGGGTCGGGGAGGAAGGGTTCACCGATCACAACCCGCGCATGGCAGCGGAAGCCCTTCTTTTCACTGATATAGACCGGCACAATCGGCGCTTTGGTCTTGAGTGCAAGCATGGCCGCACCGTCCTTGGATTCGTGTTCCCCCGCGCCGCGTGTGCCCTGCGGGAAGATCATCAGCTTTCTGCCGTCTTTCACCGCTTGCAGCGCGGTTTTGATGGCGGTGATATCCGCACGGCTGCGGTCAACCGGAAATGCGCCCAGCCAGGTAATCAGGTTGTCAAAGAAACCGCCGCCGAACAGCTCCTTTTTTGCCATGATGCGGATGGGATATTTGTTGCCGATTGCCGCCGCGACCATCGGCGGGTCAATGACGTCCGAATGGTTCGGGCAGATGACACAGCCGCCGTCTGGGATGTTCTTGCGGCCGGTGACGGTATAGCCGCAGTAAATATGGAATGCTGCTGCGACGCAGGGCAGAGCGATTTTCTGGAACCACGGTTCAAACTTTGCCATATATGTACCCTCCTTACACCTGCTGCGCTTTACGGATGATGCGCAGTACGGTTTGGATGCTTTCCTCCAGTGTAAGGTCGCTGGTGTCCACAAGCACGGCGTCATCGGCCTGACGCAGCGGCGCAATTGCGCGAGCCGCGTCGAGTGCGTCACGTTTGGCCATATCGGCCAGCACTTGGCTGAGCGTCGTGTCCTGACCTTTTTCCTTCAGTTCGGCGCAGCGGCGCTCCGCGCGCTTCTCTGCGGAAGCGGTGAGGAAAATCTTGACCTCGGCGTGCGGCAGAATAACCGTGCCGATGTCGCGGCCGTCCATAACTACGCTGTTGCGGGCTGCCATATCACGCTGAAGGCCGAGCAGGAACTCGCGCACCTCAGGGATTGCCGACACGCGCGACGCAAACTGCGCGATCTGCGGCGTGCGGATGAGGTCGGAAACATCCTCGCCGTTCAGGTAGACGCGCTGCATATCAAGCAGATAGCGCAGTTCTACTTTGATCTCCGGCAGAACGGAAATGACCTCTTCACGGTCGAGGGCGTCATAGCCCTTGCGGCAGACGGCGAGGCCGATGGCGCGGTACAATGCGCCGGTATCGACATAGAGGAACCCGAGCGCCTTGGCGGCTGCGCGAGCGATAGTGCTTTTTCCAGCGCCGGAAGGGCCGTCAATCGCAACAGAAATACGATTCATAACAAAAATTCTCCCTTTATTTTCATACAGCTTGTGCTGTCAGTCATCATTGGCTGCGGACAGACCGGCCAGCCGTCCGGTCGCCCACGCGATTTGCAGGTTAAAGCCGCCTGTATATGCATCGACGTCGAGCACTTCGCCCGCGAAGTACAGGCCAGACAGCTTTTTGGATTCCATGGTTTTGGGGTTCACTTCCTTAACGCTTACGCCGCCGGTTGTGACAATGGCTTCGGCAATCGGGCGTGCGCCCGAAATGGCGACCGGGAAGTGCTTGAGCAGGCGGAGCAGGCTCTGACGCTGCGTTTTGGTGATCGAATGCACCTTCACACGCGGGTCAATTTCCGCGCACTGCACGATCACCGGGATCAGCTTGCGCGGCAGCAGATCGCCGAGCGCGTTAATAAAATCACTGTTTTTGTGCTTTTCGAAGTCGCTGAGCAGGCGTTTGTCGAGCGTTTTTTCGTCGAGCGCGGGCTTTAGATCAATTTCGATATGGTAGCTCTTGCTGCCGAAATGGCGCATGTGCGCGGATGCGGACAGCACCAGCGGCCCGGACAAGCCAAAATGTGTAAACAACATTTCGCCAAAGTCCTCATAAATCTTTTTGCTGTTTTCGAAGACGCTGAGCGTGACGTTTTTGAGCGACAGCCCCATGAGCTGCCGGCAGATGTCGCCCGCCTCGACAAGCGGTACGAGCGACGGCCGCGGCGGCACAACCGTGTGTCCGCATTCCCGGGCAAAGCGATAGCCGTCGCCAGTGGAGCCGGTCGCGGGATAGGACGCGCCGCCGGTCGCTACAATCACGCGGTCAGCCGGATAAATTTTCCCATCGGCTTCCACACCGGATACTGCACCATTTTCGGTTAAAATTCTCTGAACCGAATGGAAAATCAGCTGTACACCCTGCTTTTTGACATAGGAAAACAAGGCGTCCACGATATCAGCCGCCTTGTCCGACACCGGGAACACGCGGTTTCCGCGTTCGGTCTTGAGCGGCACGCCGTGCGCCTCGAAAAATTCCATCACATCGGCGGGGGAGAACTGCCCGAGCGCCGAGTAAAGGAAGCGTGGATTGACCGGCACATTGGCGAGCACCTGCTGCACGTCGCAGTGGTTCGTGACATTGCAGCGCCCCTTGCCGGTGATATAGATTTTGCGTCCAACCTTGGGATTGGTTTCAAACAAAAGAACTCTTGCGCCTTGCTCGGCGGCAAAACCGGCAGCCATCAGTCCGGCTGCACCGCCGCCGACGACCGCAATGGTATGATTGGACAAAATAACATCCTCACTTAAAAACAGATTCTCAAACCGGACAAAGAGCGAAGAAATTTCCCCGCTCTTTGCCCCAGACCGCAGGGATTATTGATCCTCCACGGTTTCATATACGTGATACTCGTCCCAGATGGTTTCGAGCTTGTTGAAGGTCTGTTCCACCTCTTCCTGACGGCCCAGACTCACCTGCACAATCAGCGCATTGATTACCGACAGCGGCGCGACAAGCGAATCGACAAAGCTGGCCATATCGCTTTTGGCGATCAATGTGTGATCGGCGTAGCGGGCAAGGGGAGACAGACGGGAATCGGTCAGCGCGATGACCTTAGCGCCGCGGTCCTTGGAATATTTCATCGCGGACAGCGTGCGCTGGGAATAGCGCGGGAAGCTGATGCCGATGAACACGTCATCCGACCCGATACGCAGAATCTGCTCGAAAATCTCGCTGACGCTGTTTGAGTACAAAACACGCACGTTTTCGAACAAAAGCGTAAAATAAAAGCCCATAAAGTTCGCAAGCGCCGAGGACGAACGCACGCCGAGAATGTAGATGCGGCGTGCGCGGACGATGGCGTCAGCCGTGTTTTGGAAGGCATCCCGGTCAAGCTCGTCAAGCGTCATGCGGATTTTTTCCACATCCGAACCGAGCACCGATTCGAGCACATCGCGGTTGCCCATGCGGTCGCCGGCAACCTCCATGCGCTGCACGGCGGTCAAACGGTTGCGGATCATTTCCTGAAGCGCTTTTTGCAGGTGCGGATAGCCATCGTAGCCAAGCTCGGTGGCAAAACGAACGACAGTAGACTCGCTGACCCCCACCGTCGAGCCGAGGCGGCTCGCGGTCATAAAAGCGGCTTTGTCGTAATGTTCGGTGATATAGCGTGCAATCAGACGCTGACCTTTGGAAAATTCCGAAAGATTGGTCTGAATTTTTGTCATGAGATCGTTCACGATCGGTTTCTCTCCCCTTATGAATTTCCTATCCCCTATTTTAGACGGTAGCAGGGAAAAATGCAAGTTCTTTCGGGGGAGTCATGCAAAATTGTCAGACGCCTTGCAGCCATTCGACCTCATCCGCGGTCAGCTCACGCCACTTGCCGGGTGCAAGCGTGCGGTCGAGTTCAATCGCGCCGACCGAAATTCGTTTGAGGCGGCGCACGGAAAGTCCGCATTTTTCGCACATTTTTCGAATCTGGCGGTTGCGGCCCTCGTGAATGGTCATGGACAGGCGGGCCTGTCCGTCGCTCTGGCTGACCATGTACACCTGCGCCGGACGGATGCGGTAGCCGTCAATTTCCATCGCCTCGCCCAGCTCAGGTACGCGGTTCAGGTCGCCGCGCACGGTGACCAGATAGGTTTTATCCACCTCATGGGAAGGGTGGGTCAGGCGCTGGGTAACCGCGCCGTCGTTGGTCAGCAGCAGCAGACCTTCGGAATCGTAATCCAGCCGCCCGACTGGATATACACGGCAGCCGCAGTCCCGGACGAGTAGGGAAACATCCTTGCGGCCGCGCTCGTCGTGCAGCGAAGTGACATAGCCGCGCGGCTTGTAAAGCATCAGATATCGTTTTTGTTCCTTCATGCCAAGCGGTTTGCCGTCTACGCAGATGCGGTCGCGGCCAGCGTCGGCCTGATCTCCAACCGACGCTTTGCGGCCGTTTACCGTAACGCGGCCGTCCGCAATCCAGCTTTCCGCCGTGCGGCGCGAGCACAGACCGGCCTGTGCGATGATTTTTTGCAGTCTTTCTTTCATAATATCCTCACAATCGGTCGAAAAATGACCGTATTTTTTCAATGATTCGTTCCAAACGGGTGAGCCGTTCGGGCAGCATAGCCGCGTCCCCGGCGAAGGCCAGCGTATCCTGCGCGAGTACCTTGCCGTGCAGCCGGTAGCAGACCGAACCGTACACGCCCCCGATTGCCGCGGGTGCATACACGAACCGCGGGCCGGTGATGACCGGTTCAAGCGCCTCGTATTCGGTGGCAGTCAGCCAGAGCGTGATGTCCTTCTGCGCCTGACAGGGCAGGGCGGGAACTGTGCCGCCCTCGCAGGGAACCTCGGTGATCATCTGCCCGGCTGTGTGCAGGGTGTACTCCTGAAACTGCGAAAACGCCGCGTTCAGCATGGAAATGTGGTCATCCCAGTCGTTGGGGTCATTGAGTGTCACTGCGATCAGCCGCCGTCCGCCGCGCTCGGCGGCAGACACCAGACAGCGTCCGCTCCGTTTGGTGAACCCGGTTTTCACGCCGACCGTATCCGGATACAGTCGCAGCAGCTTGTTGTGGTTTACCATCGTGCGGCCCTCCATCGTGTAGGCCGCCGTGCCGACAATTTGGCGAAAATCCGCATTTTCCATGGCGTAAGCCGTCAGTTTGGCCAGCTCGCGTGCGGTGGTATGATGGTTTTCGCTGTCCAGCCCGTTTGGATTGTCAAAGTGGGTGTTTGCAAGGCCAAGCGCGAGCGCTTTTTCGTTCATGGATTCAACGAACGTCTCCTGCCCGCCGCATTCGCCCGCGACGGCAAGCGCTGCGTCGTTGCCGCTCATGAGCATGAGGCCGTACAGCGTATCGCGCAGCGAAATTTTTTCGCCTTCTTTGAGGTACATCGACGAGCCTTCAACCAGCGTATATTCCTTTTTCACGGCATATATTCGGTCGAGATCGCCGTACTCAAGCGCAACCAGTGCGGTCATAATCTTCGTGGTAGAGGCCATCGGCAGGATTTCGTCCGCGTTCTGTTCGAACAACGCTTCGCCGGTGAGCGCATCGAGCACAATCGCGCTTTGTGCGCTGACCGCACCGGCCGAACCAGTGAGCAGCACGGCGAACAATAATCCAAACAGCCATTTCCGCATAACAAAATCCCCCTGATCACGCAAAACAGAACCTACTCATACAGAATATGAGTAGGTTCCGGGGGATATGCGCATTTTACGGGATGTCCTCGGCAGGAGCCGCAGGTTCGACCGGCTCAGCCTTGGCCGCACGACGGTTTTCCATGAAACTGGAAACCTTGCTGACTGCGCCCGGAATCATCTCCACCAGACGGTCCGCCGTGGTTTCAGCCTGTGCATTGAGGGGCAGGATACGCGCATCGCCATCGCTGCCGACCACGAGGAAGCACACCGGCGAAACAGTGACTCCCGCGCCGCCGCCGCCGCCGAAGCACAGCGGTGCGCTGTCCTTGGCATTGCGCGACTGAAAATCGCTGCCGCCCGCGCCAAAGCCAAAGGTGACTTTGGAAACCGGGATAATGGTCGTGCCGTCCGGAGTATGGATGGGCGCACCGATGATGGTATTGACATCCACCATGGATTTGATTTTTTCCATGGTTTCGGCCATCAAATTTTGAATGGGATGTTCACTCATGTTTCATTCGCCTCCGTTTTTTGAATCGAATCATAAAGCCGTTTGAGAGTGCGCCAGCGT
>JBJDZO010000316.1:0-7518 GCA_051868095.1 Butyricicoccus sp.
ACCGATGGCAACTACTACATCAAGTCGGGCGATGAGAAGATTAAGATGCCGATGAGCTTTGACGAGATGATGTCGAGCATGAATCTGAATCAGATGAAGGGTGTGCCGCTCTGCATGTTCAAGTCGGTTGTCAAGAACACAGATGGCAGCTTCAGCCTCTCTTATGTACCGGAGTTCATGAGCGATATGATTGACAATATTCTAGGTCAGAGCGGCATGACGACGGGTGACACGACCAAGCTGAACAAGGTTGACCTGATTGTGACCCCGAAAAATGGTTCGATTGGATCCATGAAGATGGATATGGATATGGACACCACCACGGCGGGTCAGACCATGCAGATGGCCATGACAATGGACTATACCATCACCGCGACCGGCAGCAGCGTCACCGTAACCCTGCCGAGCGATTTGAATACCTATAAGGCGCAGTAAAGAATACGAAAACCCCCGGAGCAATCGTTCCGGGGGTTTTTTTGAACCAAATAAGAAAAGCCCGGGGAAAATTCCCCGGGCTTTTGTATATCGCGGTACAATCCGTGTCTGGATTAATAGTGACGAGCCTCCCAGAGGTGCTCCTCGATGCGCTTGCGAGCCGCCTGAACTTCCGGCTTGGTGGAAACTTCAGCGACACCAACACGCCACCAGTTCTCGTAGCCCTTGGACATGGTCTTCGGCAGAACCTTCATGTCGATCAGGGTGGAGACGGTCTGCTTCTTGGAATCCTCAATAGCAGCCTTCAGCTCATCCAGAGTCTTAACGGTGTAGGTCTTGCAGCCGTAAGCCGCGCCGATAGCCGCGTAGTCTACCTGAATAACCTTGCCCTTGTGGATACCGTTGGTCACGCCCTCTTCGAGCATGTTCTTCTCGGTGGTGATGGAAGCGTTGCCGTTGCCAACCTGCAGGTTGTTGATGCAGCCGTAGGAAGCGTTGTCGAACAGCATAACGTTGATCTTCTTGCCGATCTGTACCGAGGTGATCAGCTCAGAATGCAGCATGTCGAACGAGCCGTCGCCGCACATTGCGTAAACTTCCTGATCCGGGCAAGCGATCTTTGCGCCCAGAGCGGATGCAACCTCGTAACCCATGCAGGAGTAGCCGTACTCCATGTGATAGGTGTTCTCCTTGCGTGCACGCCACAGACCCTGCATGTCGCCCGGCAGCGAACCAGCTGCTGCACAAACGATTGCGTCGTCGTCGATCATCTTGTTGATGGTGCCCAGAACGGTGGTCTGGCACAGATCACAGCCGGTATCCTCGATGTACTTCTCAACTGCGCCGCGGTTGTCGTCGTTGCACTCCGGAACGAAGGTGTCCTTGCCGGTGTAAACAACAGCGTCCAGACGAGCAACCTCGTCGTACCACTCCTTGCGCAGAGCCTTGACTTCCTCTGCGTAAGCAGCGTCGGTGTGGTAGCCGATCTTAGCCAGCTCCGCGCCGATTGCGGTCAGAGCCTCGTTTGCGTCTGCAACAACCGGAGTTGCGTCCATCTTCATTGCCTGGAACTCAGACGGGTTGATGTTGACGAACTTCGCGTCAGTGCGGTACAGCCACTTGGAAGCAGTGGTGAAGTCGGTGTAACGGGTGCCAACGCCGATGACTACGTCTGCCTCATGCGCCAGCTTGTTTGCAGCGATGCCGCCGGTGGTGCCCAGACCGCCGAGGTTCAGCTCATGATCCCAAACGATGGCAGACTTGCCCGCCTGGGTCTCGCCGAATGCGATGCCGAAGTCCTCAGCGAACTTCTGGAATACCTTGTGTGCCTCAGCGTAGCGAACGCCGCCGCCGCAGATCAGGAGCGGCTTCTTCGCGTTCTTGATGACCTCAACAGCCTTGTCCAGAGCGTACTTGGTGATCGGACGGCGGTCAATGCGCCATACGCGCTTCTGGAAGAAGTCAACCGGGTAATCGTAAGCTTCTGCCTGTACGTCCTGCGGCAGAGAGATGGCAACTGCACCGGTGTTTGCGGTATCGGTCAGAACACGCATTGCGGAGATCATGTCGGTCATAACCTGCTCCGGACGGTTGATGCGGCCCCAGTACTTGGTAACAGCCTGGAAAGCGTCATGTGCGGAGATGGTCAGGTTGTGCGGCTGCTCCATCTGCTGGAGTACCGGGTCAGGCTGACGGGAAGCGTAGATGTCGCCCGGCAGAATCAGAACCGGGATGTTGTTTGCGGTAGCGGTCGCAGCAGCGGTAACCATGTTGCATGCGCCGGGGCCTACGGAAGAGGTTGCAGCGAAGATCTGCTTGCGGCGCTTCTGCTTTGCAAAGCCCATAGCAGCCAGAGCCATGCCCTGCTCGTTCTTGCCCTGATAAACGATCATGTCCTTGAGCTCCTGCTCAACGCCGTTGCAGAAGCCGACAACGTTGCCGTGGCCGGGCAGCATGAAGATGCCCTTAACGAACTTGTGCTCGGTCTCGTTGCCGTCCATGTCGATGTAGCTTACATACTGGTTCTCCAGAAAGCGAACCAGAGCCTGAGATGCCGTCAGGCGAACGGTTTCCATATGCTTCATAGGGAATTCCTCCTCAATAAAAATATCTCTTAATTTTCTTTGTCCTGCGCAGAAGTCAATTACTTCTTGGTGTACTCGCTCATCGGAACGCCGTCCTCGCCGTTCCAGAACTTGGCCTTCGGGTCAACCAGCCACTCATGTACCGGATCGTCGATACGGGTCTTCTTCCACGGATCGCCCGGCAGATGACGGATGCCCCACAGGTAGCAGCACGGATAGCCCGGCGCCATAACAACCGGATGGTTGCCCTCGGTGATGATGGACAGGCCGTGGTGATGCAGCTCCTCAATCTTGCCGTCTACCCAGCCGGCGCCGAAGCCGCGCTCGTCCTCGAAGTGGTAGAAGTAAACTTCCGGCTGCGGATGGAAGTGCGGCGGGTAAGAGGACCACTTGCCCGGCAGGTTGATGATCTCGCCGAGAACCATGTTGGACAGCGGATTGATCTCGTAGTCAAAGCTGGTGCGAACGTCGCGCTTGATGCAGCCGCCGCACTCGCCGTTTGCACCGCGGTGCCAGGTGTCGGTCTCCTCGGGCAGGTACAGATGTGCTTCCCACTGCTTGTCGTTGTAGGTCTTCTGCACATAGAATTCGCAGTGGCCGTGTGCAGTGATCTTGCAGGACTGGCCGGCGCACAGGTGCAGGCAGTAGGTGGAAACGTCAAACGGGTTCGGACGGTCCATCTCAGCGGTCTTGCCTTCATATTCTACGGTAGCCTTGCCCTTGAGCATGATCCACGCCATTTCCTTTTCGGTCTCGTGGAACTCGTAGGTATCGCCGTCTTCCATAATCAGGACAGCAACATCCATCAGGGAGCCTTCGCCGTTGTTGACGTCACAGGTGCAGTACTCGGTGTAGCCGCGCTTGCAGTCTTTTTCGATATACATACAAAAAACCTCCTAAAATATTTTTAATATTCATGGATTCGGTTGCGGGGAAAAAGGAATGGGAGAAAATCATCCCAAAAGAAAAAACACAAAAACCTCAAGATTGGGTGCGGAATGACACGGTTTTCAGGGGAATTGGTGTTGTATTCTTTCCTTACTTCAAGTATAATTATAATCATCCGATGGCGGAGGGTCTTGCAATATCTTCGCCAGTTTTAACACGATTTTAAGAAATGCAGGAGGGGATGCACATGGACGCCTCCCGACGTGAAAAACGTGCACACGGAACCATCGGCTTTCCGTTTCAAATCTACCCCAGAGGGCCGAAAGACAACCTTTTTATCCCGTATCATTGGCATCCGGAGCTGGAAATCATCACAGTGACCTCGGGTGAGGTCGGGATTACCATCGGGGAGAATCAATACGTTGGACAAAAAGGCGATGTATTTTTTGTGGATGTTGAACAATTGCACGAAATTCAAGGCGGTCCGGACAATTTGTTCCGCGCATATGTATTTCCGCTGGATTCGTTACAGTTTCAGCGCACCGATCTCGCGCAGAGCGAGCTGCTTGCGCCGCTGGCCGCGCGTGAACTGAAATTCTGCACCGCGCTGCGCCACGACCAGCCGGGGAGCGCAGGCATCCGTGAGACATTCGGCCTGATTGAGCGTGCCTATGCCGCGAAGGGCACCGGCTATCAGCTCATGGTCAAGGCCGCGCTGCTGCAAATTGTTGCAATTGCAGCCGCGAACGGCATTCTGGAGCACCGCGCCGCACGTCCGGCGGGCGATTACCGCGCACAGACACTGAAAAGCATTGTCGAGTACCTGAACGAGCACTTTACCGAGCAAATCCGGCTGAACGACGTAGCGGCCAAATTTGGACTGTCGCCGCAGTATTTCTGCACCTTTTTTAAGGACAATCTGGGCAAAACGCTGGTGCAGCACGTCAATTTCCTGCGTATCGAGCAGGCGTCGCGCCTGCTGCGCGAAACCGATCTGCCCATTATGGACATCGCATTTTCGGTTGGGTTTGAGAACTTCAGCTACTTTATTAAACGGTTCCGCGAGGTGTTCGGCTGCACGCCGTCCCAGTACCGCAAGAACCTCAGCCGTATGACCGGCTGAATTTACTGGCACAGCACACGGATACCGTGCGTGCGGAAAAATTCGATGTAGCGATCGGGCGGACGGCGGTCGGTGACAAAGGCGGTCAGGTCGCGCAGCTGGCAGAACGAAATCACCGCTTCCTTATCCAGCTTGGAGCTGTCGGCCATCAGATAGACCGACGCCGCACGATGCGCAACGCCGCGCTTGATTTCGGCCTCGAGGAAGGTCGTGTTGGTCATGCCGCTTTCGAGCGAAACGCCGGTTGCGGCCATGAACGCCTTGTTGATGGTCATGCCGCTGAGCGATTCGAAAGTGGACAGGCCGACGAACGAATCGGTCGGGGGGCTGTAAATGCCGCCCGGACAGATCAGGCTCAGGTTTTCGTACTTGGAAGCCTCGGCCATGGCGGCAAGCGAGTGCGTCACAATGGTCAGCTTTTTGCGTCCGGTGAGGTAGCGCAGCATGCACAGAGTCGTGGTGCCCGAATCGATGAAGATGGTATCGCCGTCGTTGACCTCGCCGGCAGCCAACCGACCGATAAGGTTTTTATCCGCCGAGTTCATATTTGAGCGTACAGGCGGAGGGAGGATGGCGCCGGATGAGGAAATGGCGGTGACGCCGCCATAGACCTTGGCAATGTGGCCGCGGGCCTCAAGGTCGTTCAGGTCGCGGCGAATGGTATTTTTGGATACGCCAAACACTTCGCAGAGTTCATCGATGGAAACGGTTTCCTTTGCGATAACGTATTGCTCAATGGAATTTAATCGGCTGATTTTCATAGGATTTCTCCTGCCTCCTCAAAGATACACGATTCGGTTGGGGGGACGGGCTGTACCGGATTCCCGTTCGAAATAAAGAAGCATAATTTCCGGCAACATACATAGACTGCGGGACATGGAAAGAAATCACACGCAGAGACTGGGCTTCGTTTGCAAAAAGGTGTGTGGAGCCAAGGAAGGGAAAGGGCCGGCGCACCGCAAAACCAATTAACCCGCAGAGCTGTGCGGCGGCGCGGATCGATCCCGAACCCGAGGAATCCACCATAATTTAATTTTATCAGAACTTAACGAAAAATCAACCAACAAAAGAAGGATTCTTGGGGTTGAAAGCAAAAAAATGAAATGGATTTTGGTGTAGTTTGGCCAACTTATCCAAAAAAGATGAAAAAAATTTGATAGAAAATCAACTCATGCCATTGAAATAGCCACCAAAAAATGATAAGATAAAGCTGTGATGAGAAAAGGAGATGAATCGCTCCTTTGCTTCATAATTTTTTGCTGTTCTATATGAAATTACGGAATAGGTAGGTGTATTCAATGCAGAAAGCAGAAAAAATGCAGGCTCTCCGCGTGTTTGCCGCTGAAATCAGACTGGAAGCGCTGAAGACCATCGGCTCTCTGGGCTTTGGTCATGTTGGCGGTTCGATGTCTGTTGTCGAGGCGCTGGCAGTCCTGTACGGCGAGGTAATGAAGGTCGATCCCAAGAACCCGCGCTGGGAGGATCGTGACTGGTGCGTAATGTCCAAGGGTCATGCAGGCCCGGCGATGTACGCAACCCTCGGCCTGAAGGGCTTCTACCCGCTGGAGCAGGCATATACCCTCAACCAGCCGCACACCAATTTCCCGTCCCATACCGACCGCACCAAGACCCCCGGTATCGACCTGACCACCGGCTCTCTGGGCCAGGGCATGTCCTCCGCGATCGGCGCTGCGCTGGGCAACAAGATGGATGAGAAGGACAACCACGTCTTCGTATTTGTTGGCGACGGCGAGTGCGACGAAGGCCAGGTTTGGGAAGGCGCGCAGTTCGCGGCTCACTACAAGCTGGACAACCTCGTTTGCTTCGTAGACTCCAACAAGCGTCAGCTCGACGGCTCGGTAGAAGACATCATGAGCCACGGCAAGGGCCTCGGCGCGAAGTTCGACGCATTTGGCTGGAATGTAATCGACGTTGCAGACGGCAACGACGTAGAGCAGATTTATGACGCGGTAATGGCTGCTTACGAGTGCAAGGGTCAGCCGACCTGCATCGTGCTCAACACCATCAAGGGCAAGGGCGCTACCTTTGCTGAGCCTTCCGGCGCGCATTCCTCGCAGCCGACCAAGGAGCAGTGGGATGAGGCCATCGCAGCTGCTGAGGCTGAGCTTGCCAAGGTTAAGGCACAGTAAGGAGGGTATCGAACAATGAGCTTTACTTTGATTGGAAAACACGAGAAGGACTCTCGCGCAAACCGTGACGGTTACGTAACCGCAATGCAGGAGCTGATGGCTGCGGACTCTAAGGTTTGCCACATCGACTGCGACCTGTATAACTGCATCAACACTGCAAAGCTGGAGAAGGAATTCCCGAAGCAGACCTTCAACGCAGGTATCGCTGAGGCCAATGCAATGGGTATCGCTGCTGGTCTGGCTGCTACCGGCCGCACCGTATTCATGCACTCCTTCGGCTGCTTCTCCTCCCGCCGTGCATACGACCAGGCGTTCATGTCCTGCGCTTATGCAAAGCTGCCGGTTCATGTTCTGGGTTCTGACCCGGGCGTATGCGCTGCTTACAACGGCGGCACCCATATGCCGTTTGAGGATATGGCGCTGTACATGGCAATCCCGGAAGCTGTTGTCATCGATCCGACCGACTACGCAATGATCAACTGCCTGACCAAGAAGCTGGCTGCTTCCGGCAAGTTCTCCTTCATGCGCATGGTTCGTAAGGGCATCGTAAAGGTTTACGAGGACGGCTGCGACTTCGAGATCGGCAAGGGCGTTACCCTGAAGGAAGGCAAGGATGTTACCATCATCGCTTCCGGCATCATGGTAGACGAGGCTCTGAAGGCTGAGGAAATGCTGGCTGCTGAGGGCATTTCCGCGAAGATCGTGGATATGTTCACCTGGAAGCCGATCGACGAGGAGCTGATCGTAGCTTCCGCCAAGGAGACCGGCGCAATCGTAACCGCTGAGAACCATCAGGTCAAGTGCGGTCTGGGTTCTGCGGTTGCTCAGGTTCTGGCAA
>JBJDZO010000317.1:0-7513 GCA_051868095.1 Butyricicoccus sp.
GCACGGCCGAGGATGATGCAGTTTACAACGATCAGCGGCAGGAACAGGCCGAGGGAAGCCGCCAGAGACGGGATGAAGGCCTGCAGGCTGAGGTCGATGATGGTAACAAAGCCCGCGATGATGGTGATGAACGCCGCGATACGAACCTTGTCGGGGATAAACTTGCGGAGCAGGGAAATAACGATATTGGAAGCGATCAGAACAGCGGTAGCTGCTGCACCCATGCCGATGGCGTTGGACAGCGAAGTGGTCGTTGCCAGCGCCGGGCAGAGGCCGATCGTCTGCATAAATACCGGGTTGTCCAGGAGGACAGCCGACTTGAGTCTTTCAGAAAATTTCATGTCCGATCCTCCTTCTTAAGATGCCAGAGACAGGACGTGGTTGGCCGCAGTGTTGACCGCCTTGGTTACCGCACGGGAGGTGATGGTCGCACCGGTGATCGGAACGATCGAGCCGCCGTCCTTGGTAACCGCCAGCGAGCCGTCTGCCGGCTGGCCTGCAAACTGCGGAATCCAGGTCGGGTCTGCCTGGCTCTTTGCGCCAAGGCCCGGGGTTTCCGCGTGGTTGGTAACCTTCGCGCCCGCAATGGTGCCGTCGTTGTTGATGCCGACAACAACCGTCAGGGTGCCGCCGAAGCCGGAGGGCAGAACCTCCATGCAGTAGCCAACGGTCTCGCCGTCCTTCTGCGCTTCATAGATGTTCTGAATCGCCGGGGTATCCTTGTCCGGAGCCGGAACCTCGAAAACCTCAGCTTCTACGAACTCTGCGCCCGGGATGATCTCCGCCATCGCCGCGGCACGGGTTGCGGCATTATTTTCCGCAATCTTCGGGGAAGTGACCTGGTTTACAAAACCAAGCAGCAGGGCAGTGATAAAGGTGATGAGGAACAGAACCACGACCAGCATGCCCATGGATTCTTTTTTTGCTTCATTCATGATTACTTGCCCTCCTTCTTAGCAGAATAGCCGAACTTAACCGGCAGGCACTTCTGATCGATCATCCAAACGAGGGAGTTCATGATGAGGATCGAGTAAGAAACGCCTTCCGGCAGGCCGCCGAAATAACGGATGAATACGGTCAGCAGACCGCAGCCGATACCGAATACGATCTGGCCCTTGGGGGTAACCGGGCTGGTAACATAGTCGGTCGCCATGAAGATTGCGCCAAGCATCAGACCGCCGGACAGAAGCTGGGTCAGCATCCACTGGAAGCGGTCAGCGCCGCCCATCGGGAACAGGAAGGTCAGAACCGCAACCGTCAGGATGTAAGCGGCCGGGATGTTGATGGTGATAACCTTGCGGTACAGCAGGTATGCGCCGCCTGCGAGCAGAGCGAGCGCGCAGGTCTCACCGATAACACCGCCCTGCTGGCCGAAGAACAGATCCATCAGGCTCTCGTTCGGCAGGGCGCCGTTCTTCAGAGAGGACAGGGGAGTGGAAGTCGAAATCGCGTCGGTAACCTCCACGTTGCCGAACAGCGAGATGCTCTGGTGCGGCTGTACCCAAGTGGTCATGAGCGCCGGCCAGGAAGCCATCATGAAGGCACGTGCGCCGAGCGCCGGGTTCATGAAGTTCTTGCCGATGCCGCCGAACAGCATCTTAACGACGATGATCGCGAA
The DNA here is from genome assembly GCA_051868095.1 of Butyricicoccus sp. Taxonomy (GTDB): domain Bacteria; phylum Bacillota; class Clostridia; order Oscillospirales; family Butyricicoccaceae; genus Butyricicoccus_B. The sequence continues at coordinate 1,619 of JBJDZO010000317.1, forward strand.
TGCGCCGCCGATGACGGGCATCCAGATCGGCGCGGCAACCGGTACGTTGAACGCAATCAGGATACCGGTGACAACCGCCGACAGATCGCCGATGGTCGAGGGCTTATGTACTGCCTTGCAGTAGAGCATTTCAAAAATTACACAGGAAAGGATCGTTGCCACGGTAATCACCAGAGCACGGAAGCCGAAGGTGAAAATCGCAACCGCCAGCGCCGGGATCAGCGCGAGGCAGACATCCAGCATCAGGCTTCTGGTATCGTCATCGGCCTTGATGTGGGGCGAGGAGGTGACAACTACTTTACTCAGATCATACATCAGTTCTTACCTCCTTACTTTTTTTCCGCCTTGGCTGCCGCCTCGGCCTCTGCCTTCGCCTTTTCCGCGTCCGCCTTGGCCTTGGCCGCCGCGCGCGCCTGCTGCACATGGAGCTTGGTCAGGCGGAAGCGCTGCACGAGCTGGATGCGAGCCGGGCAGACATATGCGCACGAACCGCACTCAATGCAGTCCATTGCGCCCAGCTCTACGCACTTGTCGTAGTCGCCGGCGTTGCCGTAAGCGTTCATCATCATGGGCATGAGGTGCATCGGGCAGGCGTTGATGCACTTGCCGCAGCGGATGCAGTTGGGCTCAGCCACACGCTTGTCCTCATTGCCGCAGAAGGCGAGGAAAGCGTTGGTGCCCTTGAAGATCGGGATTTCGAGAGAGAACTGCGCAACGCCCATCATCGGGCCGCCCATCAGCAGCTTGTTCGGGGCTTCCTTGAAGCCGCCGCACTGGTCGATGAGCTTTTCCACCTGCGTGCCGATGCGGGTCTCGAGGTTCTTCGGGTTCGCGATCGCCGAACCGGAAACGGTGACAACGCGGCGGACAACCGGCATACCGGTGGTAAAGCGGCGGTAGATGGCGCCGGTGGTATCGACGTTGAATACCGCGCAGCCAGCGTCAGCCGGCAGCTTGCCGGAGGGAACCTCGCGGCCGGTGCAGGCATTGATGAGCTGCTTTTCAGCACCCTGCGGGTACTTACACTTGAGGGGATACAGCTTCAGACGGCTGTCGTCCCGGATCAGCTCCTCGATCTTCGGGAAGGTGTCGGACTTGTTCTCCTCAATGGCGATGATGGCGTTCTGTACGCCCATGATGTCTGCGAGCATTTTCAGGCCGCCGACAACCTCTTCCGGGCGCTCGAGAAGCAGGCGATGGTCGGAAGTGATGTACGGTTCACATTCCGCGCCGTTGACGATGATGGTATCGCACTTGCCGATACCGGACTGAATTTTGACGTGGGTGGGGAACGTTGCGCCGCCGTGGCCGACCATACCGGCCGAACGGATGCACTCAATGCGTTCCTCGTTGGTCATGTTTGCAAAGTCATACGGATGGACGGACTCGTGCAGACGGTCCTCCTTGTCGTTCTCGATGACGATGCTCATGACCTTGCTGCCGTTCGGATGCAGGCGCGGCTCAACCGCGATGACCTTACCGGAAACGGTAGCATGGACAGGCGCGGAAACGAATCCGCCTGCCTCTGCGATGGTCTGGCCCATATCGACGATGTCGCCGACCTTGACAATCGGCTTTGCGGGAGCGCCGATGTGCATGGAGACCGGCAGGATCACCTGGTCGGGCGCCGGCATGGCCTCGATGGGCTTGGTGTTTGTTGCGGATTTATACCCGGGGTCAGAATGCGTACCCGGATGTATGCCGCCACGAAACGTGTACACCATTTAATTCACCTCTCCATTTATTTTGTGTGTACCCAAATAAGCGTGTCCGCCGCCTGAATGCCGGACAGCTGCACGCCTATCCTTATGAATTCACGCCGTGCCCGCGAAAAACGGGCGCGGATGGCAAAAGACACTTTGCCACAACATAGATTATACCGACTTTCCCCCATAAGAATCAACACATTTATTCAAAAAAAATAAAAAAGCTGTAGAATATTTCTGTATTTTCCGCTCGAAACTGTGTAAAATGACGAAAACTTACCCAAAATTTGATCAGCATCACAAAAGTGTCCGCTGGAAAAAAAGAAAAGTGCCCGCTGTCCATGGCAGACGGACGGCGGGCATCGGTGCCGTGATTAAAGCACCGAAAGCTCCAGTTCAGCGAGGTCGACCGTATCCTCTGGGGAGGATTGCCTGAGGGTGTCCGGGTCCGCCGGAAGGCCGAGCGGAAAGACCAGACGGAATACCGTACCGCCCCCATCACCGCTTTCGAGCAGCAGGCTGCCGCGGTGCCAGCCCGCGATGCGGCGCACGAGCGGCAGACCCAGACCATAGGGCACCCCTTCCGCCTGGTTTTCGAGCAGCCGATCGATGTCCTGCGCCCGCTGCCATGCGTGGTACAGCCGGTCCAGCTCCTCAGGCGGCAGACCGTGCCCGTTGTCGGACACCACAACCGAAACATATGCCTCATTCCGCGTTTCAAAGGGGCAGACCTGCACGTGTACCTCTGTGACATTGGGGGCGCGCAGCGCGTTGGTGAGCAGCGAAAGAAGGGCGCGCGTCATGAGCGCCTCATCGAAAACCGCCCGGCATGGGGCATCTGTGTCGCAGTATACGGCGGCCGTTCGTCCGCGGCCTGCCGCGGCAGCCGCGCATTTCTCGCACAGCGTGCAGCATAGCGCCGTGAGGTTCTGCTCTTTCATATGAAGAATGCGTTCGGGATCGTCCGCACATTCCAGCAGCTGCAAATGGGACAGACTGCGGTAAATGCGCAGGCTGTCGCGCCGCACGCTGTCCAGCAGCTGTTCCTGCCGTCCGGCGTCCGCGTCGGGCACCAGATACAGCAGCGCAAGGATATGAGACAGCGAGCCGATGATCTGCCCGTACATGGGCAGCGGAAGCGCCTGCGTCTGCGCCTCAAGGGGCGAGAAATAAAGCAGCGCGCCCTGTTCGACCGGCCGGATTTCCAGCCGGTAGGGATGGCCGTCAATCTCCTCATCAAGCGCGGATTCGCCGCCTGTCTTCAGAACAAAGTGGACCGCCTGTGCCGCATCCTCGGAGAGTACTTCGCTGACCGGCAGCAGCGGCTTCTGTCGGAGCAGCCGCCGGGCGCCGCCCGACAGTGCCGCGATGGTTTCATCGGGGGAAACCAGCAGGAAAACCGCATCGTCCGCGCCCAGCATCTGGAGGATATGATTTGAAAGGTCGCCGTCCGATAATTTCATAATCTCTTCCAAAATATGCACCGCCATCTTTTTTTCATGGGTGGGTATCTTGCACGTATAAGTGACCAGAAATACGCCAAGATATTATTATTATAGCATCACGGCTGTATAGTTTGCAAAGAATATTGTGGAATACGGCGTGGAAATTTGACATTCTTTTCACAAAAAGGGGGATTGCCAAAAATGCAGCATGTGCGGTATAATTTATTCAGCAAAGTTACCAAGGAGCTATAGGAGGAATTATTGAAATGGCTATCAAAGTAGGTATCAATGGTTTTGGCCGTATCGGCCGTATGGTCTTCCGCGCAGGTCTGAAGAACCCGAACATCGAGTTCGTAGCAGTCAACGATCCGTTCATGACTCCCGACTACATGGCGTATATGCTGAAGTATGACACCATGCATGGCCAGTATGACGGCACCATCGAGTACACCGATGACGCAATCATCGTAGACGGCAAGAAGATCCTGTTCCACGCAGAGATGGATCCGAAGAACATTCCGTGGGGCAAGGACGGCGTAGATTACGTTGTTGAGTCCACCGGCGTTTTCCTGACCAAGGAGAAGGCTCAGGCACACATCGACGGCGGCGCCAAGAAGGTTATCATGTCCGCTCCGTCCAAGGACGACACCCCGATGTTCGTTATGGGCGTTAACCAGGACACCTACACCAAGGATATGACCTTCGTTTCCAACGCTTCCTGCACCACCAACTGCCTGGCTCCGATCGCCAAGGTACTGGACGAGGCATTCGGCATCACCGACGGCCTGATGACCACCGTACACTCGGCTACCGGCACCCAGAAGGTAGTTGACGGCCCGTCCAAGAAGGACTGGCGCGGCGGCCGTGCAGCTTGCGGCAACATCATCCCGTCTTCCACCGGCGCTGCAAAGGCAGTAGGCAAGGTTTACCCGAAGCTGAACGGCAAGCTGACCGGTATGTCCATGCGTGTACCGACTCTGGACGTATCTGTTGTTGACCTGACCGTAAACCTGGCAAAGCCGGCAACCTATGACGAAATCTGCGCTGCTATGAAGGCTGCTTCCGAGAAGCCGCTGGCAGAGGGCGGCCTGCAGGGCATCCTGGGCTACACCGACGAGGACGTTGTATCTTCTGACTTCCTGGGCGACGCTCGCACCTCCATCTTCGACAAGAAGGCTGGTATTGCGCTGACCGACACCTTCGTAAAGGTTGTTTCCTGGTACGACAACGAATGGGGCTACTCCAACAAGCTGCTGATGCTCATCGAGCACATGGCTGAGGTTGACAACAAGTAAGTCTCCCCAAAAAGCAAACAAAAACCGCTCCTTCCAGCCGGAAAGAGCGGTTTTTTCATACCCGGAACTCCAGATTATAGGAGAGCAAATGGCGCAGGCGTTTTTTGCCGCGGGCGAGGTGGCGGCACACGGCGGACGGCGACACACCCCACAGCGCCGCGATTTCCTTTTGGGACTTCCCTTCGAGATAATGCAGCCGCAGCGCTTCATACTGTCGTTCCGTGAGTGTGTCGCGCATGGCGCGGAAAAAAGCTTCGCGGAATGCGGTGCGCCATGCGCGGTTGTCGCCGCCGAGATCTTCCAGATAAGTCTGCATCGCTGCCTGATTGGCCATGCGTTCGGTCAGCATATATCGCAGCGCTCCTCGTAGTAATGATCCAAATAAAACCCGGTGCTGCGCGCCTCATTGATCAGCACATGCAGCATACCGATACGATGCTTGAGGCGGCGGCGCAGCTCGAGCTGGCTCGTATGCGCGAGCTGATGCTTGAGCTGCATCACCCGCAATTCCAGAACCGCAGCGTTGCGGCGGTATTCCTGCGCCATGGTGTCCAGTTCCTTGAATTTCTGTGCCATAAAACCCATCCTCTCTTAAAAACACGATTTGTGTGCAAATTGGAAATTTATTTTGTAATTTTCATAATACAACACGATTTGTGTAATGTCAAGCAAAAATAAACACATTTTGCATCTTGACTTTACACGGTTTGTGTGTTACAATGGCGCAAAAGGAGTGAGATGCCATGTTAGGAGAACGGATTCGCCGGCTGCGCACAGGTGCGCGTATGAAGCAGAGTGATTTGGCACAGCGTCTGGGAGTCTCGACGAGCGCGGTCGGGATGTATGAGCAGGGGCGGCGGGAACCGCCGTATCATGTGCTTTTGAAGCTGAGTGAGCTGTTCGGCGTAAGTGTGGACTGGCTGCTTGCGCGGGAAGAGAACGCCGTTTCGGCGCGGAGCGATGATTTCAGCGACATGCTGAGCGCGTTTCATCAGCAGCTTCGTCAGCAGGAGGGCTTAATGTTTCATGGGCGTCCACTCAGTGAGAGTGATCTGGAAAAGATCATGCGTGCCATGCGGCTGGGGGCCGAGCTGAGCATCCGGGAAGAACAGGGGGATTCTCTGCCATGACCCATGCGGAGCGTGAAGCGCAGCGGCTGGCGGAGTTGTACGGGGAGCATGACCCCGAGGTGCTCGCGGAAAAGATGGGTGTGCTGACCATTCTGTGCGACCTCCCGGAAAGCATCGAAGGCTTTTACCATTGTTTTCGTGGGCATCCGATTATTTATCTGGCCGATCGTTTGCCGCCGTGCCGCCGGAGGGCGGTGTGCGGGCACGAGTTGGGGCATGCGGTACTGCATGGGGATATCAATTCGCTGCTGCTCGATGAAATGGATGAGCGTATGGAGCGTGAAGCCGATTTGTTTGCTGCGGCGCTGCTGCTGGCCGA
>JBJDZO010000318.1:0-1711 GCA_051868095.1 Butyricicoccus sp.
TCGTCCAGCTTTTCCTTGATGTAGGGCGGCAGCGGCATGGAGCCGAGCTTGTCCAGAATTTCAAGGAAAATGCCATCGTAGTGAAAACGAATAAAGCGGTTGCCGTCCTCCGGATTGACCGACTCCACCGTTGCGGTCAGCAGGCCGTCGCCAAAGGTCAGCTTTACGCCCTCGCGGGTCTTTTTGCCCGGACGGGTCAGGCATTCCCACAGGCCATCGCCGTGATCGGTCAGCAGCAGGACTTCAATCGGCGTGGTGCGGCCCTCCGCATGCCCCATCAGGCGCGCCGGGATGACGCGCGAATTGTTCATCACCAGACAGTCGCCCGGGTTCAGATACTCGAGCAGATCGGTAAAATGGCGGTGGGTCACGCTGCCGGCTGCGCGGTCGAGTACCAGCAGACGAGATGAGTCGCGCTGCTCCAGCGGATGCTGGGCAATCAGGCGTTCGGGAAGGTCAAAATAAAAATCACTTTTTTTCATAAAACTACTGCTGCGCGGGAAAAGGCCCGCGTTCCTCCTTTGTCACCTACCGGCAATTTCGATGCCGGTGAAGTAGAATTTCAGAATTTCATCGTATGTAAAGCCCTGTTCGGCCATCGCGCGCGCACCCCATTGGCTCATGCCGACGTTGTGGCCCCAGCCGGTGCCGGTGAACGTAAAGCCGTCGCCCGATGCAGACGAGGACGTGGATGCAAGCTTTGTGCCGTGCGCCGCTGCCAACATCACGTTGCCTGCCGCGGACAGCACGGTTTTTCCGACCATTGAACCGATTACCAGACCCTGCGGGCTGTTTGCTGCCACGCCTGCGGCATACGAAGCGCCGCCCTTCTGGGCGCTGCCGGTATATAGGCCGATGTCAACCGATGGCGTGCTGCTGCCCGAAATCGTATAGCGGATGCTGTTGAGGCCAAAGACCGTGCGTACCTTGCTGTTCGTCAGAACGACCGTGTTGCCGGACGTATCAGTGACGGTCACTTCGTTTACGTTGTCGGTTGCCGTGCGTTTGGTCACGCGCACATCGGCCACCGTCTCGATCGAATATCCGGCCGCGTTCAGCTTGTCCGCAACCTGCTCCGCGGTGAGCGTGACGCTCCAAACGCCATTGTATGCCGCCGCGGTGTCCTCATAGGGGTCCTCCACGCCGCGCAGATAGGAAATCGGGTCGCCGCCCCAGACATTTTCGTTGTTTTCGGTCGCGCCGCCGTCGGATGAGAAGTAGTAGCCGACCGCAAGCTTGCCATTTGCCATCAGGTACTGGCCTGCCGTGCCGTCCACCGCTGCGTCCGAAGCCGTTGTTGCGCGGTCTGCACCGCGATAAACCTGACAGTTGGTGGTATTGCACAGGTCGAAGCCGAGCGATTCATGCTTGCCGAGGTTGCCGAGCGCGAATGAGCGCGCGCAGACCGCCTGCGCCTTGAGCGCTTCGGCCGGCCAGCTCGGAGTCATCTCGTAAGGCAGCACGCCTTTCACATAATCATCCAGCGCGACATAGTTTATAACAGTCAGGCTGCCCGAGGAGCTTTGCTTTAAAACAAAGTCGCCGTAGTAGCGGTACTCTTTGCACGTGGTCAGCCCGCTCGCCGGATGAATGGCCAGCGTATCACCGGACACCGTGTACACCGTGCCGCCCGCAGCATCGGTCACAGTGAAGCTGATGCCATCGGCGTTGACCGTGATGGACGGAGCTGAAACCGTCTGCGCGGCCGCGA
>JBJDZO010000319.1:0-7488 GCA_051868095.1 Butyricicoccus sp.
TGGAGCATCATATCGCGGCCTTCGTCCAGCATCTGTGCGGTCAGGCCGAAGGCCTCGTTGCCCTTCTGGGAACCGGCGATGGACTGGAACATCAGGTCGAGCGGCGCGCCCATCTTGTCGGCCGCTTCGGTCTGGGTGGTTACATGTGCGAGTACGCAGATCTGGGTCGGGATTTCCCATTTGTTCTTGAATTCGTCGAACATCTTCAGCAGACGGGAAACGCTTTCAAGCGAGTCGTCTACCGGGTTCAGGCCGATAACAGCGTCGCCGCAGCCCAGAGACAGACCTTCCATAATGGACGCGATAACGCCCTTCGGGTCGTCGGTGGTGTGGTTCGGCTGCAGACGGGACGAGAAGGTGCCCGGCAGGCCGATGGTCGTGTTACAATGAGCGGATACGCGCATCTTCTTGGCCGCGTAGATCAGGTCGAGGTTGCTCATCAGCTTGCAGACTGCGGCAACAATCTCGGAAGTCAGGCCACGGGAAGCACGGCGGATCATTGCGCCGTCGGTGTTCACGTCGAGCAGCCACTCGCGGAACTCCGCAACGGTCATATTCTTAAACTCGCTGAAAATAGTCTCATTGACCGCATCCTGGATGATACGGGTTACTTCGTCCTCCTCATACGGAACCGCAGGGCAGTTGCGGATCTCGTTGAGGGTAATGTGGGACAGGACTACCTTTGCAGCAACGCGCTCCTGCGCATCCTCTGCCGCAATACCAGCCAGCTTATCGCCCGACTTCTCTTCGTTGGCCTTGGCCATGACCTCTCTGAGCGACTTAAACTCATAAGTGTGGCCAAACAGTTTTGTTTTCAGTATCACATTCACTCACCTCACGTTAATTTAGTTAGTGATTCGCTATTACGAATTAAAGATCAGCGTCTTGATCACCACGGGTACGACGTGGCCGTTTGCAAGCGGCTCACCGATATCGATGTAGTCTCCGCTCAGGGTGCGGATGCCGTCAATACAGATGACATCCTTTTTGTGCTCCAGCATGACGGTCAGTGCATTGCCGAGCACCTTGCCGATATCGTTTTCTACCACGATGACCAAGGGGAATTGTGAATCGATCGCCTCCTTTGCCCCCTTTATGATTGCCGCCGCCAACGCCTGAACGTCCGCAAAGCTGGTGCGCCCGCGGCCGGTGAACGCAATTGCGATCTGTTCCGGTTTGCCCTCAGGCCGGTAAAGCGGCATTTGATTTTGAATGGAGGAAGAGAGCGTTTCCAGCTCCGCCTCGTCCTCCTCGGACACCTTTAGAATGGGGATGTTTTTGATCGGCAGACGGTCCTGCGCATAGCTGATCGTACTGCCGCTGACCTCGGTCGTGTGTGTGCCCGCACCGACCACAGTAGCCCGGATGGTTTCGGCCGCTCGGTACAGTTTTGCCTGACCGAAAGCCGGATGGTTGCGTATGGCTCGCCCGAGCAGTACGCCGATATCTCCATAGCGGAACACGTTATCCGCCGTGGGGTTGTAGATATAGTCAGCCACACCGCCCGAGAAGGTCACGCCCTTGACAGCGGGCTCGGCCGGGATGGGCTTGCCATCGTTTGTATAAAGTCCAGAATGCTCGGCATCCTGCGGCTTCAGGTAAAGTGCCTGCGCGAGATGCTCTGCCATCAGCTCGCATACGCGCATGAGCGTTTTTTCGTCGGCGCGGTCGCCGGCTTTGAGCTGGATGCCATGATCGGCGGCCAGCTTCTGGGTCTTGTGGAAGATGTATGAGATCTTCCCATCCTGTATTTTGATGAGGCGGCCGCCGATATCGAGGCAGCTGACGCCTTTGAGAACGCCTTTCTGATAAAGCGCAATGTTGGAGGTGCCGCCGCCGACATCGATATTCGCGACAACCGTGCGGTCGTCCTCAGAAATCTTATCCGCACCCGCGCCGCGCGCCGAAAGCACGCTTTCGAGGTCAGGGCCTGCGGTAGCAACGACAAAGTCGCCCGCCAGACTGGACAGCGCGTTCAGCACCTGATTGGCGTTTTGTTTGCGTGCGGTCTCACCGGTGATGATGACGGCGCCGGTTTGCAGGTCACCTGGACTCATGCCGGCCTTCTGATATTCGCCCCGCACAATCTTTTCGACACCCTCGGCATCGATTTCGGTGGCTGAAAGCAGCGGCGTGAAATAAATATCGCTGCGGTAAACAACTTCCTTTTCCACGATGCTCACCCGGGGCACCGCGTAGCTGCCGGCGAGGTTCTCCACAACCAGCCGGCTGAATACCAGCTGCGTGGTCGATGTGCCGATGTCGATTCCGACACTGTGCACAATTTCCTGCATATTCTCACCAACCTTTCTATGCAAAAAGAAAAGCAGCCCGGAGCGCAGGAATCCCCTGCATCCGGACTGCGTCGTACGGCTACTTTCTCTGACCGGCGCTACGTCACGCCGATCACGTCAATTATCTGGTTTTTAAAATCGAAACTGGTGTACGTCCCTTCCGGGCCGGACAGCAGCGTGAGCTTGCCGCGCAGCTTATCCTTGACCAGCGTCTGCACGATGGACAGACCCAGCCGGTCGCCCCCGACCTTTTCCACGTCGAAGCCGCAGCCGTTGTCGATCACTTCAATCCGGGAATACAGCTCCCCGGCCGTGATCACGATGCGGATCTCTCCGGAATTCTTGTTCGGGAACGCATATTTGAGCGAATTTTGCAGCAGCTCGTTGATAATGAGCGCGACCGAGGTAGCAATATCGGAATCGACCTCAAAATCGTCGCCCTCGAGCGTAATGGAAACCTCGAAATGCGGCCTTGCGAAGTACCGCACCGCGTTTCCCTTGATGTTGGCGATGACCTCTCCGATCTTGACCTGATCCACGCCGCTCTGTGCGAGCAGCTCATGGGTGGTCGCAATCGAAAGAATACGGTTCATGCTTTCGTATAAAACCTGCCGGGTTTCTTCGCTGTCGGTACGGCGGGTTTGCAGCCGCAGCAGGCTTGCGATGGTCTGTAAGTTGTTCTTCACGCGGTGGTGCATCTCCTTGATGGCCACCGATTTGAGAAGCATCTGTTTTTCCTGCTCGCGCAGGTCGGTCATATCGCGCACTACAACGGCAAAGTCAATATCATCCGAGCCGATCTGGATGCGCTTGATGGACAGCGAATATTGTCCAACGATGGTTTCGACGGCGGTATAGCCGCCCTCGGTATCTTCGGCCTGATCGCTGTCGAACAGGCGGATGTTTTCGTATTTCTGCCCGAGAATGTCTTCAACAAACCCAAGCTTGGTGTATAATTCACGTGCGAGCGAATTGCGGAAAGTCACCATGCCGTCCGACCCAACGAGGATCAGCGCCTCATCGATGCATTCGGGCAGCCAGTTGTTTTCATCGACCATATGGGTGATGGCATTCGCCATACGCTCGTAGCTTTGCGAGGAGAAATGCAGACGTTCGCTCACCATACGCTGTTCGTCCGCACGTTTTTCACGGATGAGCACGCCGATGACCCGCTCGCCATTCTTGATCGGTTCGACCGACTGGATGACGTGGGTGCGTTCCTGCGTGACTGCCTTCATCTGCTTGGTGGCAACACCGAGCTTGAATGTCCGCGCCACAGCGGGTTCGTTTTCCGGCTTTGCCAGCAGGCCGACAACGGTTTTTTTGTACGAGGACGGCACGCTCTGCGGTTTGGCCTCCGCGACGACGATGGCGTCCCCGTCGGCGGCCGGGCAATCGACGAAGATGTCCGCGTCCTCAAGGTTTGCGAGCGGCTGAAGCACCGCGCTCATGCCCTTGATGATGCCGATTTCCTCGTCGGTCAGGTCGGTATATTCTTTACACAGCTTTTCGAGGATATCCATGTTCAGCCCCCGGTCTGCAGCAGCAGAATCTCAGCGACCCTGCGCATGGACATACCCTTATCCAAACTGAGCTTGCGGATAAAATCGTAAGCTTCCTGCTCGGAAAGTCCGTCACGCTCCATAATGCGTCCCTTGGCCTTTTCGATGATACTGCGGTTTTCCAGGCGCTCGGATACCTTCGCGATGTCGCGCCGCAGCTTGCGCATTTCCTTGTTGCGGGCCACCGCCAGTTCGATGCTGGGGATCAGAGACTTTTCATCGATCGGTTTGACCAGATAGCCGCTGATTCCAAGATCTTTTGCACTGTCGATGAATTCGCGCTCGCTGTACGCGGTGAGCAGCACAATCGCCGCATCCACATCCTCTTCCATCATGATGCGTGCGGCGGAAAGCCCGTCAAGCAGAGGCATCTTGATGTCCATGAGCACAAGCTCAGGCTTTTTGGCCTTGCACAGCTCGACAGCATCAAAACCATCGGCCGCTTCGCCAATGACCTCATAGCCTTTTTCCTCAAGGATTTCTTTGATATCCATTCGTGTGATCGGTTCATCATCCGCGATGACAACCCGAAGCGCCGGTTTGTCCATTGGTGGTCCCTCCCAAGGGGTCTGGTTATTCGTAACCCAGCAGTCCTACCAGTTCTTCGAAGCCTGTACCCGCGACGCTGCTCGTCACAAAGATTTTCTGCACGCCCGCGAGATTGAGATACCGTTTTGCATCCTCGATCTCGGATTCGGTGGCAAGATCGGCCTTGGTGACAATGCCGATGGCAGGCTTGGCATACTGGCTGGTATATGCTGGTGGAAAAATGGTCGAATGATCGGTCGCATCCTGCACCAGCACGATCAGGTCAGCGTCGGTTGCCGTAACCATGAGCGCGCCGCGCATATAGGTGCGTTCGATGTACTCGCCCGGGGTGTCGATCATGCTCTGGTTGATGATCTGCACCGTCTGCGTTTTGCAGTATTTCAGTGCCTCATGGTTGAGGTACTGACAAAGTGTGGTTTTGCCGGCCGCAGAATGGCCGATCAGGATGATGCGCTTTTGTTTGCGCTCGGATTTTTGGTTCTTTTCCATATATTTATAAGAAACAATCAGCTTTTGGTAATCGGTGCGGGCGAAAAGCCCATCTTGCCGCACAGGACGCTCAGTACATCGTTCAGCGCGGCTTCCACTGCGGCTACATCGCCAGTGATGACGAGCGAGCCGTTGAAGCGATCGACAAAGCCAATGGAAACATCCGCAGCCTTGCTGGCTACATCGGCCGCAATCATTGCCGCCTCCGACGGGGTAATCGTGAAAATACCAATCGCGCCTTCCGCGTCGAGCAGGCCGAGCTTGCCGTACAGCTGCTGTACGGGGCTTGCAATGACATGCGCGAGCGTCACCTGCTTGCCGGGGACGAATTCCTGAATAATTCGCTGTTTTTCATCGATTTCTATCATGCGGTGTCCCTCCCGTGCTCAGCATTTTGCCTGAGCATGCTCATCACGAACGGCTGAGCATGACACGGCTGGAACCGCTGTACGCCTGCTCATACAGTTCAATGACTTCTTCCTTGGTGGGTTTTTTCGGGGTAGTTGCCATGCACCGGTCGGCCATTGCGGCCTCAGCCATCGGATCCAGCATTTCGCGGAACTTCGCTTCGTCCACACCCGCGTCCTTAATAGTATGCGGCACACCCATATGCTTTTCGAACTGGCGCACCGTGCGGATGAGGTTGATTGCGCTCTGGCGCACGCTCGAGGACTTGAGGCCGATCAGCTCGGCCAACTCGGCATAACGCCCCGCGGTTTCGGTGAGCTTGGTTTCGCAGCCTGCGTTGAAGCTCATGACATAGGGCAGCAGGATGGCGTTGGCGCGCCCATGTGGGATATGCGCCTGCGCGCCGAGCGCGTGTGCCATGGCGTGGCACAGACCCAGACCCGCGTTGGAAAAGGCCGCGCCAGCCATGCACGAGGCATCATGCATCGCCTGACGGGCTTGTAAATCACCGGGCTCGCGGTATGCAGTGAGCAGGTTGTTGTAAACCAGCTTGACCGCTTTTTCGGCAAGCGCGTCGGTGAAGGAATTGGCTTCGTTGCAAACATATGCTTCGATCGCGTGAGTCAGAACATCAAGTCCGGTATCCGCCGTGACTTTCTGGGGTACCGACTGTGTCAATTCCGCGTCGAGCACTGCGTAATCCGGCAGCAGCTTGTCATCGATCAGCGGATATTTGATGCCGCGTGCCTTGTCGGTGATGACGGCAAATTTGCTGACCTCGCTGCCCGTGCCGCTCGTGGTCGGGATCGCGATGAAGAGACAATCCTTCATGTCAAACTGCCGCGATGCGAAGTACATGATGGCCTTGGCCGCGTCAATTGGGGAACCGCCGCCAAACGCGATCACTGCGTCAGGCTTGAAATCCATGATGACCGAAATGCCGGCCGTCACCATATTGACATCCGGATCCGGGCCAACGTCCGAATAGATGCGGTACTCTACGCCTGCCGCGTCCATCGGCTCGGTGAGATACGATGTGCGGCCGCTCTTTGCCATGAAAGAGTCGGTCACAACGAATACGCGGTGCAGTCCCTGCATCATATTTCGCAGGGCGTCGCCGCCGATGAGAATTTTGGTATGAAGATCGAATTTGTCCATCAGGGCATCCCCTTTCCTGTCAGAGGGTCGGGCGATTGTTGTCCAAATTCTGCAATCCGGCGCTTTTCGGATACAAAAAAACGCCCTGAACCCCTGTAATTCTGAGAATCCAAGACGCTGCGCCGCACCTTACATCAACAACTCTTACGATCGATCCCATGCTTCATCACATGCTGAATCGATTATGGTTCTATCATACCTCATTTTGCCGAATACGTCAAGCATCTTTTCACAAGTTTCTGGTTGTTTTGACCGTTCTGCTACAAAAGTGTCTTGACATTTTAGTCGAAACTGCCATAATAAAGGTAAGCTGGTGCGCGTATGGGCCGATTCCAGCCGACCCGTACTTTACTCAGCAAAGGAGTGAAACAATGGAAATCCGGTTCGTTCTTCCCGAAGAGGTCGAGCAGCTGAAGCGGAACGTACTTACTGCGTTCCCGTCCAAGACACCTGACTCCCTTCTGCAGAACATGGAAAGCGAGCTACACCAGCCGGACGAGGGACGCTACCTCGGGTGTTTCGATGACAACGGAACACTGCTCGGCTCCATCCTGATGATGGATTTCACCCTCAATGTCAGAGGCGTGATGATGCCCATGGGGGCTGCCGCCTATGTTTCTACCAATTTCCTGCACAAAAAAGAGCACATCGCGCGCAATCTGCTGCGAGTGCTGATGGGATACTATATAAAATTAGGTACGCCGGTCGGCTGCCTGCATCCTTTCAGCCCGAGCTTTTACCGCAAGATGGGCTACGGCCACTGTATGGAGGCCTACTTCTATATGCCCAAGGCTTCGGCCATCCGTTCCTTCGGCCACAAGGAAAACCTGTGCTACGCCGAGGAAAGCGACTGGGAAGAGGTTCTGGCATATTACCGCGCTTGGGCTGCGCGCACAAACGGCGCGACCGTCCATCATTATATGGATCCGCACCGTATTTTTGACATGCCGTATGTGGTGCTCTGCCGCAAGGGCGGCCGCATTACCGGCTACCTCACCTTCGAGTTTGTCGAGGTCGATCATTATACC
>JBJDZO010000320.1:0-1691 GCA_051868095.1 Butyricicoccus sp.
CAAGCGAATATTCCCATTTGCACGAATCATACTAGGAGAGCCGACACAAAGCAGATCAGAAGGAGGCGGCAATTCGTGCGGGCAACGGGCATTGTTCGTCGCATCGACGAACTGGGCAGAGTGGTGATTCCCAAGGAAATACGGCGGACCCTCCGAATTCGGGAGGGCGACCCGCAGCTGACCGTGTTGGAACCCGACGAGGAGGAAGGCGCAGCGCATCTGCTCTCCCTGCTTGCCGGGGTGATTGAGCAGAGAAAGAAATACGGCTGAACAAAACCACAGATCAAAAAAGCATGATCCGCCGGCTTTTCCGCGGATCATGCTTTTTCAGCTGGATAAGCTCGATACGCTCCTTCGATAAGCCGCTCAGTGCAGCGCCTTCCCCAGCGCATCGACAAGCTCATTGGAAGGCGAATTGTTCTTTCTCTTGTAATCCATTCCCCAGTCAAACATGGCACTCAGAATGGGCTTCAGGCTTTCGCCGATCTCCGTCAGCGTGTATTCGACGCGGGGCGGCACCTCCGCATAGGCCTTGCGTGTCAGAAGACCATTGGCCTCCATGTCCCGCAGGTTGGCCGTCAGCACCTTTTGGGAGATGCCGGTCAGGGATTTCTTGAGTTCACCGAAGCGCTTTGTGCCGGTAAACAGATCGCGCAGGATGAGCACCTTCCATCGATTGGAAATCAGCGAAAGCGTGATCTCGACCGGGCAGATGGGAAGCTCATTTTTCTCCATACAAAGCATCTCCTTGAGTATCAATTTGAAACTTAGTTTCTGATCAACTTCAAGCATAGTATACGCAGAGGCGGCAGCTCCGTCAATCCATTTCAAAACCTTGCAGTTCACTTTCCGCGAAAAACGGTGAAGCGCAAAATGGTCACCCTGAGGAACCGTCCATTGGTTACCCTCCGGTGACCATGCCACAAAAAAGTGCGTACTTGTAAGGACTTTTTCGCCGTGCTATCCTGTCATCGCAGGCGGGAAAGACAAGGAGAACCGCAGGCTCCGATGAAAGACGCGCAGATCAACGCATGCTCAACGAAACAGTCAACACAGAGGAGGTATCCCCATGAATGAAGTTGTGAAGTTCCTTTCCGAAAACCCCGTGCAGTATCTGGCCACGGTTGGCCGTGACGGCAAGGCCAAGTGCCGCCCCTTCATGTTCGCCGGCGAGATGGACGGCAAGCTCTGGTTCTGCACCAACAACCAGAAGGACGTGTACAAGGATCTGCAGGCGAACCCGTACACCGAGGTCTGCGTTTCCAGCCCGGCCTATGCGTGGATTCGCCTGAATGGCAAGGCTGTGTTTGAAAACAACAGGGCGGTCAAGGAGATGTGCATCGCCAACCCCATTGTAAAGGGACAGTATCAGACGGCGGACAACCCGATCTTCGAGGTGTTCTATCTGGACGGCGCGAAGGCTGTGATCGCCGATTTCTCCGGCAATCCGCCAAAGAGCTACACGCTGTAAGCGGCGTGTCCCGCGCATGCCGTCGAAAGAACGTGAGGGAAGGAAGATCTGACCGTGAACCAAATGCAGCGCAGAAAAGCACTGATTCGGATGCTGCTTTCCGAGCAGCCGGAGCGCTATCGGGGGTTGTCCGTGCCCGCCGGGGAGGCGATGCAGCGCAGGCTGCTGCGCGCGCTGCTCAACCTCCGGGAGCCGGTGCCCGCCGCGCCGGAGCTGCTTC
>JBJDZO010000321.1:0-1690 GCA_051868095.1 Butyricicoccus sp.
TTATTGGCGTAGCAATCGGCATTCTTTACCGCAAGAATGTCGCCGAAAAGACCATTGGAAGCGCTGAACAGGAGGCCACCCGCATCATCAACGATGCCATCAAATCGGGGGAAACCAAAAAGCGCGAATCCATTCTGGAAGCGAAGGACGAAATCCTCAAGGCCCGCACCGAAGCGGACCGCGAGCTGAAAGAGCGCCGCAGCGAGGTTCAGAAAACCGAGCATCGCCTCCACCAGAAAGAAGAAGCACTTGAGAAGAAGACCGACGCGATCGAGCGCAAGAGCGAAGAGCTGAACCGCAAGATTGCGCAGGCACAGAAGACACAAGAGGAATCCGAACGCATCCGGGCCGAGCAGATTGCCACCTTGGAGCGCCTGTCCGGGCTGACCCGCGACGAGGCCAAGGACTATCTGGTCAGCTCGATCGAAACCGAAGCGCAGCATGACGCCGCGCTCAAACTCCGCGAAATCAACCAGCGCATGAAGGAAGAGGCCGAATCCACCGCCCGCGAGCTGATCACCACGGCGATCCAGCGTTACGCGGCCGATCAGGTTTCGGAGTCGACCGTTTCGGTCGTTCCCCTTCCGAACGACGAAATGAAGGGACGTATCATCGGCCGCGAAGGCCGCAACATCCGCGCCCTCGAAAGCCTGACCGGCGTTGACCTCATCATCGACGACACGCCGGAAGCCATCACCCTGTCCTCGTTTGATCCGGTCCGCCGCGAAGTCGCGCGTCTGAGTCTGGAAAAACTGATTCTGGACGGCCGCATCCATCCGCCGCGCATTCAGGAAATGGTCCAGAAAGCGCAGCGTGAGGTCGATCAGATTATCAAGTCCGAGGGTGAGCGCGCTACTTTCGAAACCGGGATCCATGGCATCCACCCCGAGCTGGTTCGCCTGCTCGGCCGCCTGCATTACCGCACGAGTTATGGACAGAATGTTCTGCTCCATTCGATTGAGGTTGCACACATTGCCGGCATGCTGGCTTCTGAGCTGGGCATTGATCCGACGATCGCCCGCCGCGCCGGCCTGCTGCACGACATCGGCAAGGCTGTCGACCATGAGGTCGAAGGCTCCCATGTCACCATTGGTGTCGATCTCGCCAAGCGTTACAAGGAATCCCAGCCGGTTATTCATGCCATCGCCGCTCATCACGGCGATATCGAGCCGACGACCATCGAAGCCTGTCTTGTGCAGGCGGCGGACGCCATTTCGGCGGCACGTCCGGGCGCACGGCGTGAAAATCTGGAAAACTATATCAAGCGTCTGGAGAAGCTGGAGGAAATCGCCAACACCACGCCCGGTGTTGAGCGCTCCTACGCCATTCAGGCCGGCCGTGAGCTTTGCATCATCGTCAAGCCCGAAGAGGTTTCCGATGACAGCATGACCCTGCTCGCCCGCGATATCGCAAAGCATATCGAGGATGAGCTGGATTATCCCGGCCAGATCAAGATCAACATGGTGCGCGAAACCCGCGCCATCGACTACGCGAAGTAAAGGACAACACCAATTGCGGGCAGAGTTTCAACGCTCTGCCCGCTTTTTATGTTTCATAATTGCCAATCCTGTACAGTTCTGGTATACTGAACAAGGAGGGATACGATGAAAAAGATTGTCCGATGCATCAGCCTGATCGGCATGCTTGCGTGCGTGCTGGCGCTGATTTTCTTCTGCCTGCCGCATTTTCA
>JBJDZO010000322.1:0-1689 GCA_051868095.1 Butyricicoccus sp.
CGTTGTCGATGAGGGTGAGTGCGCCGACGCCTGCGCGGGCGAGGGCTTCCGCGGCCGCGCCGCCGACGCCGCCGAGACCGAACACGGCGACATGGGCGTTTTGCAGACGGGCAAGGCCATCGTCGCCGATGAGCAGAGCGGTGCGTGAAAATTCATGAAGCATGGAAAAAACCTCCTGGGGAGAAAAACTGAGGCAGAACCCGTATTCAGTATAGCAGATTTCAACAGTCGGAACAATCGGTTTTCGCGGCGGGAAAGCATGCTTGTCCTTGCGGATTTCGGACCATTATGGTATGATAATCACGTGGAACAGGAGGATGAACATGAAAGTATCCACCAAAGGGCGGTATGCGCTGCGGCTGATGATTGATTTGGCCGAGCATGACCGCGGGGATTATATCCCGCTCAAAGAAATTTCATCCCGCCAGAATGTTTCGGTGAAGTATCTGGAACAGATCGTCAATCAGCTCAGCCGGGCCGGACTGCTGCGCTCGGTGCGCGGCGCACAGGGCGGCTATCGTCTGTCCAAAGCGCCGGAGGAGTATACCGCCGGGGAAATTCTGCGTGTGACCGAGGGAGGTCTTGCGCCGATTGCCTGTCTTGCGGAGAATGCGGAAGCTTGCCCGCGCGGCATCGAATGTGAAACGCTGGATTTCTGGGTGGGGCTGGCCGATGTGATCGACCGGTATGTGGATGGTGTCTCACTTGCGGATCTCGTCCGGCAGCATCAGGGAAAACTGAACAGCCGGATTTAAAATATGAAAAAAAGGATGGAAAACACAAATGCTTTCTGCTGCAAAAAAGGAGTTTATTGAGTTTATGATGTCGGCGGACGTGCTGCGTTTCGGCAGCTTCGTCACCAAGTCCGGCCGTCAGACCCCGTACTTTGTCAACACCGGCAACTACAAGACCGGCCTGCAGAACTCCCGTCTGGGTGAGTTCTACGCGGCAGCGGTCAAGGAAGTGCTGGGCGATGATTTTGACGCGATGTTTGGCCCGGCGTACAAGGGCATCCCGCTGGCAACTTCGGTTGCGGGTGCGCTGGCGCGCGTGCATGGCATTGACAAGCCGTTTTTCTTCAACCGCAAGGAGGCCAAGGATCACGGCGAGGGCGGCAACATTGTCGGCTACAAGCCGAAGGATGGCGACCGCGTGATTATCATTGAGGACGTGATCACGGCGGGCACCGCGATTCGTGAGACCATGCCGGTGCTGCAGAGCTGCGCGGACGTAAAGGTGACCGATATGTTTATTTCGGTCAACCGCTGTGAGGTCGGCCAGACCCCGGGCAAGACCGCGGTTATGGAGGTCGGCGAGGAGTTCGGCATCCGGGTACACGCGCTGATCACCGTGCAGGACATTTACGAGTACCTCAAGGAGCAGGGCACCTACGGCGACATCCTGCCGCTGATGGAAGCCTACATGGCACAGTATTGCATTTTCTAAGCAGAAAAAACCGTTCCCGCAGATGTGGGAACGGTTTTTTTTATTTTTCCTGCATGCCCATGACGATTTTTTCCGCGGTGATCGGCAGTTCGCGGATGCGCACGCCGGATGCGCTTGCAACCGCGGCGGCAATCGCCGGGGGCGGGGTATTGATGACCACTTCGCCGATCGACTTTGCGCCGAACGGACCGGTGGGTTCGTAGCTGCTTTCAAACTCCACGCGCACCTTGCCGATATCGAGGC
>JBJDZO010000323.1:0-7361 GCA_051868095.1 Butyricicoccus sp.
GTGCCCCCAGCTCTTCACATTCTTTCTTAACCTCTTGCAGAACGTCGCCTTCAATGTCGATCAGCGCCAGATTCATACCACGGCGTGCCGCTTCCTGCGCAAAGGCCTTGCCAATACCATTCGCAGCACCGGTAATTCCTGCTATTTTCCCAGTAAATTCTTTCATAAAAATCTTCCTTTCCGTTAGTTCTAGTTTTTACTTTTTGAACAAAGATACAAGTGATTTCTGCTTCTTATCCTATCACAATTGCTTTGTTATATCTCTGTCAAAACTAACAATATCATTTGCTACGCATGTGCAATCCACACAAGATATCATGCTGCGCTTCATGGTGAAAATCAGGCATACCAGATTCTGCGGAGCCTATTTTTATTTTGGGAGAGGGCACAAAAAATGACGCGGCCTTCCAAATGGAAGGCCGCGCTCATTCTCCTTTGTATTTTCGCCGCGTTGCCATACCGCCGCGGATGTGGCGTTCCGCCTTGTTGATGTCCAGGAGCTGACGCACCTGCCGGTAAAGACCGGGATTGACCTTTTCCAGACGCTCGGTCAAATCTTTATGTACCGTCGATTTGGAGATTCCGAACTGCCGCGCAGCAGAACGGACGGTCGCTCGATTTTCAATAATATACACGGCCAGATCGCAGGCACGCTGTTCGATATTGGTATGCAAATGCACCACTCCCCATACTTGCGTGATTCATTTATATGTAGGCAAAAGGGGAGATATGTAGCGCGGCGTCCGCCGCCGGTATGGAAAAGCCGCAGACATCCAAAGCTTCGGGTGTCTGCGGCTGCTGCGCTGCGTCAGTCGCGGGGCTGCTCCTGCGCGCGGATCAGGTTCTGATAAAACCGCACCGCGCCGGGCAGGCAGTTATATTCAATGTTTTCGTTCAGGCCGTGCATGCCCTTCATCTGTTCCGGACCGTAGATCACAGGCGCGAAGCGGATGCAGTTCGGGCAGACCGGCTGATAAAACTGCGCGTCCGTGGCGCCGGTCATCACATAGGGGCTGATCGGCAGGCTGGGGAACGTCTCCGAAATGACGCGCTCCACCTGACGGAATGCTGCGCCGTCGATATCCACCGGCAGCGTATAGTCGTTGGTGTGTACGACCTCCATCGTAAGACCGTGCTTTTCCGCGAGCTTTTCCATGATCTGCAGACTCTCCCGCTCGCCCTGATGGGGAATAAAGCGCAGGTTCGCGCCAAGCGTCGCCTCCTGCGGCAGCACGTTGTACGCATCCGAGCCGGACTGCATCGTGAAAGCGACGGTCGTCTGCAGCATCGCGCCGGCCTGTGCGCTGATGGCAGGCAGCACCTGCTTCATCAGCGGGCCGAACAGCCAGAGATTGCCCATGACCAACCGTAAGCCGAACGGTGCGTAAGGCGCCAGCCGTGCAAACATCGCCGAAACCTCCGGCAGCAGCTTCCGGCGAAATGGAGAATGCGTCTCCACATCGTCCACAAATGCGGCCAGCCGCGCAATGGGGGAGTGCTTCGGCGGTGTGCTGGCGTGCCCGCCGGAGCTGCGGGCGGTAAATTTCACGTCCGCCTTGCCTTTTTCAAACACACCGACCATGGCAAAATTGCCTGGGATCCCGCCGATCGGCTCGGAGATGATGCCGCCGCCCTCATCACAGACGAGAAACAGCTCCACGCCGCGCCGCTGAAGCTCCGCCACAAGCTTCGGCGCGCCGTCGCCGGCCCACTCCTCCGTGCAGGAGGAGGCGAGATACACGTCGCATGCCGGAGTATATCCCTCGGCCAGCAGCTCCTCGACCGCCTGGAAAAAGGCCATAAGCGAGCTCTTGGTGTCCGCTGCGCCGCGCCCCCAGACCTTGCCGTCCGCGATCTCACCGGAAAACGGCGCGTGCTCCCATACGCCCTCGGCGGGGACCACGTCCTGATGGCTCATCAGCAGAATCGGTTTTTCGCGGCTTTTGCCCTTCCAGCAATAGAGCAGATTGCCGTCGATCACGGTGCGCTCCAGTTTTTCATGCACGAGCGGAAAGAGCGCCTCCAGTGTCTTATGGAAGGCCAGAAATTTTTCAACCTCCGGCGTATTCGCATGGGAGGTAGTGTCGCACTGTACCATGCGCGAGAGCTTTTCCGCCAGAAATTTTGCCCGCTCTTCATTCTCGTGCGGCTGATATTCGGAGTGTAAGGCGGGCGTGTGCAGCGTGCGGACCAGCGCAGCCGCCAGCGGCGTAAGCAGAAGCGGCGGAACCAGCCGCAGAACCTTCATACCCTGTTTCATGTTATCCCTCTGCTTTCTGCTGCTTTTTGTAGAAGAAATATGCGATCCCGATGGCAATTGCGCCGGACGGAATAATCATAAAACTGGTGGAGCCCGTGAGCGACGGCACCAGAATGAACAGCACGCTCATCACCAGCAGCGGTGCGATGGCGACTTTCATGTTTTTCCGATAATACCGATAGGCCATGGCGCCGAAGAGCGCCGGTACCACGTTTGCAAACGCGGGCTGAAGCACGGGGCTTTGCAGTACCGGCTGCAGGGGGACCAGCAGCAGCACGCCCAGCGCCAGAACCAGAATGGTGACGAGCGAGGAGGTTGCAATGGAGAGCGTGGAGATAATTTCATTTTCCGGCGTCCCGGTCTTTGCGCCGACGATGTCGCGCGCGTTGACAGCGCACGGAATCTTCATGTTGATGAGATTGCCGGTAATAAAGGCGAGATACCCGCCGCCGGCGCCCAGCATGGGCGTATACACAAGAAATTCCACCACGCTG
The DNA here is from genome assembly GCA_051868095.1 of Butyricicoccus sp. Classification (GTDB taxonomy): domain Bacteria; phylum Bacillota; class Clostridia; order Oscillospirales; family Butyricicoccaceae; genus Butyricicoccus_B. The sequence continues at coordinate 2,755 of JBJDZO010000323.1, forward strand.
CTGACCGTCCACACCAATCCGACGGAGAGAAACCCCTTTCCGACAGCGGGCAGATCCGGCATGGCGCCGAGAAAGCTGCCGATCAGAAACGGCGCGCCGACGAGCAAAACCAGCGTTATGGTGCTGACAATCCGGCCAATCACATGTGTCCGCCGGTTATACGCCTCAAAGGAAGTTCTTTTCTGTTCTTCATTCATGCTGCTTCTCCTTTCTCAGACAAAGAGCGAAACCACCACAGCCGCCGCCATGCCAACGAGCATGCTGCCGGCGATGGAAAAGCTTTCGACCCATGCCTGACGCTTCTTCTCCGCGAGATAGACAAATCCCGCCATAACAAGCCCGGACACGGCCACGACGAGCAGCGGCATCCAATCACCGGAGAAGGTAAACAGCCCGTTTCCGGATACCAGCCCGCCGATATAGCTGCCGATATACGCGCTGACCAGACCGATGAACATGGCCGTCATTGCAAGATCGCCGAACCCGCCGCCGGCGCTGCTGCCGCTTCGGCCGAGTTTTTGTGTGTAGCGCTTGTTGAAAAATACGGAGAGCACCATACCCCACATGATGCAGATGCTCATCAGCAGCGCGATCGTTGCAAATCCGGAGGGCGTCATCTCTGCCGCGGAGAGCGTACTCATGCCGACCTGCTCTGCCGCTGCCTGCGCAACCTGTGTTTCATAATGCAGCGCGCCGATCACGGAAAGACGCAGCCATGGCCACGGCGTGCCGAGACTGCCGGAGAGCGCAATCACGCCCAGCAGGATCCCCACGCTGGGGAGCAGGGAGAAGGTCGCGCTGGAAGTAATGACGCGGTTCATGCGCGTCCGGTCGATTCCCATGGCGATACCTGCGCGGTAGGCCCGCACCAGAAAGATCACACATACGACGGCGACAAAGGCAATGATGCCGCCACAGATCAGATACATAGGCGCGCTGTTCAGCTGCGATAAAATTGACATGACCGATCACCTCATTCGCAGCGGGATCCGCTGCATGTTTTTCTGTTTTCTGATTGTAGCACACTGCAGCAGAGAAAGACAGTGCTGCTGTAAAAAGCCTTTGCGGATAATCCGTGCCGCTACAGCCACTTTTTCCGTTTGAAGTACCACACCAGTCCCAGTACGACCACCAGACTGATGGCAATGAGCACCGGGTAGCTGAACCGCCATTGCAGCTCTGGCATGTGGATGAAGTTCATCCCATACCATCCGGTGAGCAGCGTCAACGGCAAAAACAGCACCGTCACGATTGTAAACACCTTCATCAGGTCGTTTTGCTGGATAGATAGCTGCGATTGGTAAGCCTCACGCATTTGGCTGACGATTTCCTGCAGATTGCAAACCTTGCTCAGATACCGGTCGGTACGCATACCCAGGATGGTAATCCGTTTGAGCGTATCCGGGGCAAGCAGATCGTTGTCGTTTGCTGCCATTTCATCAAAGATCGCATCCAACTGCTCATAGTAATGCTTCAACCGCAGCAGCTCCCGCCGCCAGCTGATGATGCGGTTGAGTGCGTCACGGTCCCGTCCGGCAAGAATTTCTGCCTCGCTGTCGTCAATTTCGGATTCAAACTGATCGAGATATGCCATGTCGCCCCGGAGGAGATGCACAAAAAAGTGATAGAGCAGTTTCTCATTTCCCTGGGACGTTGTGTCGGCCATATCTTCGAGATTCTGCCGGACGAAGTGCTCGGCCTCGACATCTTCGCAGAGAAAGAACAGATCTTCCCGGTCCATGTAAATCAGAACCTTGGAGTCGTCGGTGCGATCGCTGTGGATGTCATACCAATTGAAAGCCAGCAGATTAAACGTCTCGAAGCTCTCGAAACTTTCAGTCTGTCCCTCGTGGATATACCGAAATACCTTCGGATCCATATACGGCGCAGCTTCCGCCATGCGGGATAACGGTAAAACCAGCTGCATGATGGTTTCCTCCTGTCGTTTGTTTTTCTTACTTTATCCCGGATGAAAACGCCTGTCAATGCCAATGGCAGATTTTCAAACATTGCGGAAGAAAGAACGGAAAATCGAGGTTGACATATTGTGAATTGTTAGTATATAATATTGAGCCGACGCCGGTTTCGCGGCGTTGACTGGATTTGTTCACTACGGCGGGATTTATCCCGCTGTTGAGTATTACTTGAAAGGAGAAAAACACGATGTTCCGTACCTATCAGCCCAAAAAGCGTCAGCGCAAAAAAGAGCACGGCTTCCGCAAGAGAATGGCCACCGCAAACGGCCGCAAGGTGCTGTCCCGCCGCAGAGCGAAGGGCAGAAAAAAGCTGAGCTACTAAGCAGGCCACCAGTGAGCAGGATTGTAATTTGACATCGTTTTCAGGGCGGGATTTTTCCGCCCTTATGGTGTTTCTGCAAATTCTGGCCGCATGAAATCGGAGAGAGGGTCTTGGAATTTACCGTTACGTTAAAAAAGAACTATGAATTCCGGCGCCTGTATTCCAAAGGAAAGAGTACTGCGACCGCATGTCTGGCGCTGTATTGCCGCAAAAACGGTTCCGTCCGGAACCGGATCGGCTATACCGTGTCCAATAAAATCGGACATGCTGTGGTTCGCAACCGCATCCGCCGCCGTCTGCGTGAGATCTATCGTCTGCATGAGCCGGAGCTTGCGCGGGGATATGACATCGTCGTGGTGGCCCGCATGCGGGCGCACGACGCCGATTATCACCGGCTGGAGGCCGATTTCCTGAAAGCTGTGGGCCGTCTTGGCCTGCTGCATGCAAAAGCGGAGGAAGGGGAACGGCAATGAAGAAACTTCTCATCGCGCTGGTCAAATTCTACCGCAAGCATATCTCTCCGCTGAAGCCGCCCTGCTGCAGATTTATTCCCACCTGCTCCGAATACGCGCTTGAAGCGCTGGAAAAATACGGCGCGCTCAAAGGCTCCTGGCTAGCGATCAAGCGTATCTCCCGGTGCCACCCGTTCCACATTGGTGAGCACGACTTTTACGATCCGGTTCCATAAACCGAGAAAATCCAAAAGAACCAAAGAATTGGAGTCATCTTATGTCTTGGATTACCGCAATCTTTGCGTGGCCGCTGAAAGAGTTTTATAACCTGACGAACAACTACGGCATTGCCATCATGCTGTTCGCCGTGCTTGTGAATCTGGTTCTGCTGCCGTTTATGGCAAAGAGCAAAAAGAGTATGATGCGTACCACGCGTCTGCAGCCCAGACTGAAAGAGCTGGAAAAGAAGTACAATGGCAATCCGCAGCAATACCAGCAGGCTGTCAGCAAGCTGTACCGGGAAGAGAAGATCAACCCCATGTCCGGCTGCCTGTGGAGCCTGCTCCCGTTCCCGATCCTGATCGCGCTGTACAGCGTTATCCGTCAGCCGCTGTCGAAGATGATGAATCTGAGCGCGGAAGCCGTCACCAGCCTGACCGAGTGGGTTACGAACAACGCCGGCTTTGTCGCATCGGCCAAACCGGCCTATACTGAGATCGAGGTCATGAACAGCATCCACCAGAACTGGGATGCCGTCACCGCTGCACTTGGCGATTTTTCCGGTAAACTGATGGATCTGGACTATTCGTTTCTTGGCCTGAATCTGGGTCAGCAGCCGAGTATTAAGTTCTGGGAGTTTGACTGGAGCAACAACGCTGCATGGCTTCCGGCGCTTGGACTGTTTCTGATCCCGATTATTTCGGCGTTCCTTTCGTGGCTGTCGATGAAGATCAGCACCATGACCACGCCGCAGGTCGATAAGCAGCAGGCACAGACGAACAAGAGCATGATGCTCGTGATGCCGCTGGTTTCCCTCTGGATCTGCTTTACGATGCCCGCCGCATTGGGCGTGTACTGGATTCTCAACAGCGTCTGCGGCATCGTCCGCGATGTGGTACTGACCAAAATCTACACCAAGCAGCTCGATCTGGCCGATTTGAACCGTGCGGATCGTCAGAAGGAACTTGAAATCGAACGCCGGCGTGAAGAGACCGAACGCATGCGGGCCGCAGGCGAAACGACGAAGAACCCGAACACCAGCAAAAAGAAAATTCAGGCAAACCAGAAACAGCAGGACGACGAGCGCAAAGCGGCTTTGGAGCGCGAGGAGCGCGCCGCCAAGCGCGAACGTCTCGGCATCAAGGAAACGGAACAGCCTGCCTCGCAGGTTGGAAACCGCCGGTATGCGCGCGGCCGCGCTTATGCGCCCGATCGCTTTGGCGAAGCGTTTGAGGCGGCTGTGGATGCAGCGCCGGAAGGTGCCGAAGAATCTGCCGAATGATAACAGGAGAACTGAAACATGTTAAAAATATTGGAAAAGACCGCCAAGACTGAGGAAGAGGCGATTTCCGCCGCTTTGGAGGAACTGGGTCTTGACCGCGATGAGGTTTCCGTGGAAATCGTGGAGCGCGCAAAATCCGGCTTTTTCGGAATCGGCGCCTGCAATGCTGTCATCCGCGTCCAGTATGAGGTCGAGGAAGACAAGTACGAAAAAATTCGGAGCTTTCTGAGCGGGCTTCTGGAACGTATGGGCACAGAAGCGGAGATCGAGATCACGGAGCGCGAAAACGGCGGTGTGAACGTAAACCTGTCCGGTGAAAACATGGGCGCGGTCATCGGCCGTCGCGGCGAGACGCT
>JBJDZO010000324.1:0-7317 GCA_051868095.1 Butyricicoccus sp.
GGTCGAAATGCCCTGCTCTGCCAGACCATCCATCTCACGCAGTACGTTGCGCGGATCGACAACCACACCCGGTCCGATGATGTTCACGCACTCCGGATACAGGATACCCGACGGGATGAGCTGAAGCTTGTATTTGTTGCCGTTTGCCACAACCGTATGGCCGGCGTTGTTGCCGCCCTGACTGCGGACGACCAGATCGGCCTGCGCCGCGAAAATATCGATAAACTTGCCCTTGCCTTCGTCGCCCCACTGGGCGCCCAGAATTACTTTGCCCGGCATGAAAAATTCTGCCCCTTTCAAATCAACAGCCCGCAGGCTGTCACGATACTGTTTTTCATGTGTGCGCTGTACACACAAGGGGATTATATCATGTTTTTCGCCCCTTTTCAATCAAATGGACGAAAAAATATGGGTGACACATGCAGGAAACGCTGATATAATAGATTTCGATAGAAAAATCAGAAAGGGAACGGTGCGAAAATGCACTATTTGGATAATTCTGCGACCACATGCGTGCTGCCCGAAGCTGCTGAGGCCGCGATGAAAACCATGCTGGAAGGGTTTGGCAACCCATCCAGCCAGCACAGGCTTGGAATCGAAGCCGCACGCCTGCTGAAGGACAGCCGGGAGCTGGTTGCCGAGGCGCTTGGCGCGCAGCCGGGCGAAGTCTTTTTCACCTCGGGCGGCTCGGAAGCCATCAACACCGCCATCTTTGGCGCGGCGTTTAAAAACCGCCACAACGGAAAGCATATCATCACAACCGCCATCGAGCACGCGGCTACGCGCAACGCCTGCAAGCGGTTGGAGAGCGAAGGATATGAGGTCACATATTTGCTGCCGGACGCGGACGGTCATATTGCGCTCGAGGATTTTACCGCCGCGCTGCGCGAGGATACCATTCTTGCGAGCGTCATGCTGGTCAACAACGAGGTCGGCACCGTGCTGCCGGTCGCGGAAATGGGAAAGGCACTCAGCCGCAAATGCCCCAAAGCCCTGTTCCATGTGGACGCGGTGCAGGGACTGTTCCGCGTGCCGCTCACCCCGAAAAAATGGAACTGTCAGCTGCTGAGCGTCAGCGGCCACAAAATCGGCGCCCCCAAGGGCGTCGGCGCACTGTATATGCAGAAAGGCGTCAACCTTCGTCCATACATCGTCGGCGGCGGACAGGAAAGCGGCATGCGTTCGGGCACCGAGCCGCTGCCAAATATCGCGGCATTTGCCGAGGCCTGCCGCATCCGCATGCGGGAGATGAGCAAGGATTTGCAGCACGTGGCCGGGCTGAATGCCTATCTGCGCGAGCGTGTGGCGGCGGAACTGCCGTGGGCGCAGTGGAACGGCACCGCAGACGTGCCGCATGTCGCCAACCTGTCGCTGCCCGGCTGCAAAAGCGAGGTTATGCTGCGCGTGCTGGAAAGCGATGAGGTCTATGTATCCGCCGGTTCGGCCTGTTCGAAGGGCAAGGAAAGCCCGGTGCTGAAAGCCATGGGGCTGGACAAAAAACGCATCGACAGCGCACTGCGTATTTCGTTCGCGCCGTTCAACACCAGGGACGACGTGGACGCGCTGGTAACGGCTTTGCAGAAGGGCGCAAAAATGCTCAGAAGGTAACAGCGGAAGATCAATTACTAATTACTCATTCCTAATTTGAAAGGGACTTTGTGATGAAAGAAGTATTACTGCTCAAGTGCGGGGAGATCGTCCTCAAGGGCCTCAACCGCAAGACATTCGAAGATAAGTTGGTCGGCAACATCAAGCGCCGCCTGAAACATGTTGCGCCGTGCGAAGTAACCATGCGCCAGTCGGTTATTTACGTCTGGATCGGGGAGGACAGTGACGCGGACGCGATTATGGACGCGGTCAAGAAGATTTTTGGTATCGCGCTCATCTGCCGCGCAGCCGTGTGCGAAAAGACGCTCGAAGCCATGGAAGCCACCGCGGAACGCTATCTCGCCGACCGCATCGCGGATGCAAAGTCGTTCAAGGTGGAGACGAGGCGCGGCGACAAGCGTTTCCCGATGACCTCCATTCAGGTGTCGCAGCACATCGGCGGCAATCTGGCCGACAAGCATGAAAACCTGAAGCCGGATATGCATACGCCCGACCTGACCATTCATCTGGAGATCCGCGACGAGCATGCGTTCGTACACGCGGGCCCGGAGCCGGGCGCGGGCGGTATGCCGGTCGGCACCAATGGCCGCGCGGCCATGCTGCTTTCGGGCGGCATCGATTCGCCGGTCGCGGGCTACATGATGTCCAAGCGCGGTCTGGAGCTGGTGGCGATTCACTTTTTCAGCTATCCGTATACCTCCGAGCGCGCGAAGGAAAAGGTCATTGAACTGGCTGAAATTATGACCGCGTACACCGGCCGCATGCCGCTGCTGGTCGTGCCGTTCACCAAAATTCAGGAAGCCATCCGCGACAACTGCCACGAGGAACTGTTTACGCTTATCATGCGCCGCTTTATGATGCGTATTGCCGAAAAACTGGCCATTCAGGAGGGCTGCGGCGGCCTCATTACTGGCGAGAGTCTGGGGCAGGTCGCCTCGCAGACCATGCCGGCGATGGCGGTTACGGGCGCGGTATGTTCGCTGCCTGTTTTCCGTCCGGTCATCGGCATGGACAAGGAAGAAATCGTCCAGATTGCGCGCAAAATCGGCACCTTTGAAACGTCGATTCTGCCGTATGAGGACTGCTGCACCGTATTCACACCCAAGCACCCGAACACCAAGCCCAAGCTGCCCAAGATCCTCGAAGCCGAGGCCAATCTGGACGTAGACGCGCTGGTTGAGGAAGCGGTTGCGGGCACCGAAGCGATTTACCCGGGCAGAAAAAAGAAAGCAGAAGGTTGAGTAGAAAGTTAGGAGTTAGGAGGTAGGAGGTAGGAGGTATGGAACCGGCCGCAGGCCGGATTTCAATCCATCGCGCCGGGCGCGATTCCTTAACTCCTCACTCATCCTTCCTCACTCCTACCTGGAACAGTCTGGAGGTTTTTATGAACGCAGAACTGATTGCGGTCGGCACCGAGATTCTGCTCGGTGAGATCGTCAACACGGACGCGCAGGTCATTTCACAGGGCCTGAGCGAACTGGGCATCAATGTCTATTATCAGACGGTGGTGGGCGATAATCCGGAGCGGCTGGAACGCGCCATCCGCGAAGCCAAGGATCGTGCCGATATCATCATCACAACCGGCGGCCTCGGGCCGACGCTCGACGACCTGACCAAGGAAACGTTGGCACAGGTATTCGGCAAGAAAATGGCGCTGCATCAGCCCTCGCTTGACCGCATCAAGGATTTCTTTCAGAAAATCGGTCGTGAGATGACCCCGAACAACGAAAAACAGGCGTGGCTGCCCGAGGGCTGCACGGTGTTTGTCAACGAGTGGGGCACCGCGCCCGGCTGCGGCTTCGAGGCGGATGGTAAGCATGTGCTCATGCTGCCCGGCCCCCCGCGCGAGTGCAATCCCATGTGGGAGAAGTGTGCAAAGCCGTATCTGTATCCGCTCGCGGGCGGCTGCATTGTGTCGCACAATGTCCGCGTGTTCGGGCTGGGCGAGAGTGCGATGGAAGATCGTCTGCATGACCTCATGGCTTCAATGACCAACCCGACGATTGCGCCCTATGCCAAGACGAGCGAATGCTTTGCGCGGGTGACCGCGATGGCCGATACCGAAGAAGAAGCCGAAAAACTGCTTGCACCGGTTGTTGCACAGGTTGTGGATATGTTAGGTGCGGATGTATACGGCGTAGATGTCGATTCGCTCGAACAGGTAGTTGGTGACGGCCTGCGTGCGCGCGGACTGACGCTGGCGGTGGCCGAAAGCTGCTCGGGCGGTCTGCTCAGCAAGCGCATCACCGACCGGCCGGGCGCGTCCGACTACTACAAGGGCGGTGTGTGCTCGTATACAAACGAGGTGAAGATGAAGCTGCTCGGCGTCCGTAAGGAAACGCTCGATCAGTATGGCGCGGTGTCCGTACAGACGGCTGAGGAAATGGCGGCCGGTGTGGCAAAGGCACTGGGTACGGATGTCGGCGTGGGCATCACGGGCAACGCAGGCCCGGGCGCATCTGAGGATAAGGAGGTTGGTCTGGTGTATATCAGCGTGTACTTCCAAGGTGAATGGATTACCCGGAAAACCACCAATACGCTCGGTCGTGACCGCGTGCGCAACCAAGCGGCGTCGAACGCGCTCGATCTCATCCGCCGCAAATTACAGGGCGTACTCTGAGATTTTCCAAAGGCGTTTGCGCAAGCGATATCTTGCGCTCAAAAACGACAAAATTGAAACGTGCAAACTGGTGAGAATGTATAAACCAAAGTGGGAAAAAAGTGAGCAATCCCGGGTATATTTTGCCTGATTGGCATTCTAACACTATGAAATTCTGTTATCTTTTGGGTGAGTCGTCATAAAAGTGAACAAAAAGTGTCCAGTGATTTTCAAAATTACTGGACATTTTTTTATGGGTGTTGTATACTATATCTAGTAATTCCAAAGCTGGGAATCGAGAAACTGTGCGATGGCTACAAAAAACCAGCGAAAAGGAAATAAATGGACATTATTCGCGCGAATACGCGCTGATCAAGGAGATGAACGCATGGAAGTAAAGGCGAAAAAAATGAGTCTGGAGGAACATCTGCCGCTGTTCCATTCCGGTAAGGATTGCCGTGCATACGAAATTCTGGGCGCGCATCCGGACTGCCGGGATGGACAGGACGGATATGTTTTCCGCGTTTTTGCGCCGAATGCCGTAAGCGTTGCAGTCATGGGTGAATTCAACGGCTGGAGTCGTACTGCGAGCAGGATGCAGCGGGATGACCGCGGAATGTGGGAATTGTTTATTCCGGGTGTCAAGCAGTATGATGCATACAAGTATGCGGTTGAAACGCCCGAAGGCTATCAGCTTGACAAATCTGACCCATACGCATTTCATTCGGAGACCCGTCCGGGCAATGCCTCCAAGGTATTCGATCTCGAAGGCTACGAATGGTCGGATGACAGCTGGCTCACTTGGCGCAGAGACCACCTGCCTTATGAGCAGCCGGTGAACATTTATGAAGTACACCTCGGCTCGTGGAAAATGCATGAGGACGGCAGCTTCTATTCCTACCGCCAGCTCGCAGATGAACTGATTCCCTATGTGAAAAAAATGGGCTACACGCACATCGAATGCATGCCTCTGACCGAGCATCCGTTTGACGGCTCGTGGGGCTATCAGGTCACCGGCTACTTTGCCGCGACCTCGCGTTACGGCACGCCGCACGATCTGATGTATTTTGTGGACAAGGCGCATCAGGCCGGTCTTGGCGTCATTATGGACTGGGTGCCTGCGCACTTCCCCAAGGATGGGCACGGTCTGGTCGAGTTCGATGGCTCTTATTTGTATGAATATCCCGATCCGCTCAAGATGGAACACAAGGAATGGGGCACGCGCGTATTTGACTACGGCAAGATTTCGGTACGCGACCTGCTGTTCTCGTCCGCAATGTTCTGGATTGAGCAGTTCCACATGGACGGCCTGCGCGTGGACGCGGTCGCTTCCATGCTGTATCTGGACTACAACCGTCACGGCGAGTGGCGCCCGAATATGTATGGCGGCCGCGAGAACCTTGAGGCAGTCGATTTTCTGCGCCGGCTCAACGAGATGGTGCTGACCGACCATCCGGACTGCATGATGATTGCCGAGGAGTCCACCGCGTGGCCGATGGTCACCAAGCCGGGTTATGTCGGCGGTTTGGGCTTCAACTTCAAGTGGAACATGGGCTGGATGAACGACATGCTGTGCTATGTCAGCGCCGACCCGTTCTTCCGTAAGGACATGCACGACAAGATCACCTTCTCGTTTATGTATGCCTTTTCGGAAAACTACATCCTGCCGCTGTCACATGACGAAGTCGTGCACGGCAAGAAATCCCTGCTCGACAAGATGCCCGAACCCTACGAAAACAAGTTCGCATCCCTGCGCACGCTGTATGGCTACATGGTCGGCCATCCGGGCAAGAAGATGCTGTTCATGGGCGGTGAGTTCGGCCAGTTCTCCGAGTGGTGCGAAGCCCGCGGGCTGGACTGGATGCTGCTCGATTACGATGCGCACCGTCAGATGCAGGAATACGTCAAGCAGCTCAATGCGTTCTATCTGGACAACAAGCAGCTGTGGGAAAACGATGTGGACTGGCAGGGCTTTGAGTGGATTTCTCACGATGACAATGTCAACAATATCATCGCGTTCCGCCGCATCGCCAAGGACGGCACCGACCTCGTCTGTGTCGCCAACTTTGCGCCGGTCTATCATGAAAGCTACAAAATCGGCGTGCCGTATCCGGGCACGTTTGAAGAAGTGTTCTCGTCCGACCGCGTCGAGTTCGGCGGCGGCGGTGTAACCAACGGCAAGAAGCGCACTAAGGCGGGGAAAATGCACGGCATGGAGCAGATGATCGATCTGAAGATTCCGCCGCTGTCCGTGATGTATTTCAAGGGCAAGCCGCGTGCACCGCGCCGCGTCAAGGCCGCTCCGGCAGAAGGCACCAAGGCAGCTGCCAAAAAGGAGAAAAAGACGGCTGAGAAAAAGCCGGCAAAGGCCACGGCCAAAAAGACCACGCGCAAGGCTTCGCCGCGCAAGACGGCCAGTCCGAAAGGTGAGTAATGCATCCGTCAATTCGGGTGGTTTACCAAAATACAACAAATACAAACATAGGGTAAGAAACGGAGAATAACATGTATCGGAAAAAAGAATGCGTTGCAATGCTTCTTGCAGGCGGGCAGGGAAGCCGGCTTTATGTTCTGACGACCAAGGTTGCCAAGCCCGCAGTACCGTTTGGCGGCAAGTACAAGATCATTGACTTCCCGCTTTCCAACTGCATCAACTCGGGTATCGATACGGTCGGCGTATTGACTCAGTATGAGCCGCACGCGCTGAACGCTTATGTCGGCGCAGGCCAGACCTGGGATCTTGACCGTCTCAACGGCGGCGTATACGTCCTCCCGCCTTATCAGAAGGGTAAGAGCTCTGAGTGGTACAAGGGCACTGCAAACGCGATTTATCAGAACATCGGCTTCGTCGATGAGTACGATCCGGAGTACGTCCTGATCCTGTCCGGCGACCACATCTACAAGATGAATTACAACAAGATGCTTCAGCAGCACAAGAAAACCGGCGCGGATGCGACCATCGCGGTTCTCGATGTGCCGCTCGATGAGGCTTCCCGCTTCGGCATCATGAACTGCCGTGAGGACGGCACGATCTATGAGTTCGAGGAGAAGCCCAAGCAGCCCAAGTCCACCCTCGCTTCCATGGGTATCTACATCTTCACCTGGAAGAA
>JBJDZO010000325.1:0-1661 GCA_051868095.1 Butyricicoccus sp.
TGGTTCCCCGAAGCAAAAACCCCGGACTTTCGTCCGGGGTTTTTCTTATTCTGTGTCCGTTTTCTCGAAAATCTCCGCATACAGCGCCGCGTATTCTTCATACATCTCATACTCCTTCAACGGCGCAAACGCATCCAGCAGCGAACGATAATACCACTTCTGCCGCTCTCTGCCTCGTTTGAAACGGCTCCATAACGATTCTCCGAGCACATTCAGATCGGCACGAATGCTGCGCAGGTTGGACAGCTTATCCGCACAGGCCAGCATCAAGTCATCCTGACTCGCCCCGCTGGACAGATATGTGATGGTATGCTGTTTGCGCTCCTCCCAGCTCAGTTTCTTGTCCTCGCTCGCCGCGCATACCAGCGCAACCACATCCTCTCCGAATTCTTCCCGCAGGTCATCTGCTGTGACTGTGGTATCTTCGATGGTATCGTGGAGCAGACCGGCGATCAGCAGCGTTTCCGTACAGCCAGCGACCGTTAAAATCTGCATAATCTCACACGGATGCGCAATATACGGCGTTTCGCTGCCCTTGCGCAGCTGGTTTCGATGGGCCACCGCCGCAAAACAGATGGCCTCGTGCAATTTCTGATGGTTCATGGTTCCTCCTCCTGATATTGATACGTTCCCGATTTGCCGCCCGCTTTGTGCAGCAAAAGTACCTGATCGATCCGCATACCACGGTCAATCGCCTTGCACATGTCATAAATCGTCAGCGCAGCCACCGAAGCGGCGGTCAACGCTTCCATTTCAATGCCGGTCTTGTGGGTACAGCGCAGCGTGCTGACCACACGAACTCTGGTTTCCGAAATCGGCGTGATGTCAATTTCCGCACCGTCAATCGGCAGCGGATGGCACATAGGAATCAGATCACTGGTACGTTTGGCTGCCATGATTCCCGCAACCCGCGCACACGCGAACACATCACCCTTTGGCATTTCCCCTTCCACAATCCGGCGCAGGGTTTCCGGCTGCATCGTAATCACCGCCTGTGCACTGGCTGCACGCCGCGTGACCTGTTTTTCTCCGACGTCTACCATATGCACGGCGCCGTTTTGATCCAGATGCGTCAATTCCATAGCATCACCTTCCGTTTTATCGATTTGACTATATACATTAAATCACGCAGTTTTCCATACTGTCAAGCCGTATCATCGATCCGACCAAAATCCCGCACGGAATGGGCTTTGATGTTCCCTGCGATATTGTCGGGGCGATACGCCGACACGCTTGAGAAACAGATTGGACAAGCTGACGCCCGAACTGTATCCCACTTCATACGCAATCTCAGCTACCGACTTGGTTGTACGCGCAAGCAGAACTTTCGCTCGCTCAATGCGTGTATTAACCACGTATTCCAGTGGAGAAAATCCGGTTTTTCGCTTGAAGCTATGCGAAAAATAGCACGGGCTGAGCCGGGCGATTGCAGCCAGCTCCCCGAGCGTCAACGGTTCTCCGACATGGGCGCGGATGTATTGAATCGCGTCATCGAGCGGACTCCCCTCTCCTCTCTCCTGCCGGCTCGGTGCAAGCAGCAGCTCAAACAGGCGATAAATGCGCATGGAGCTTTCGACCGCGCTTTCAATGCCGCCGCACTGATGAAAGTCAACCATATCATACATTTGTTGGGCAATTTCCGCATTGCAGTCGCGCTGGAT
>JBJDZO010000326.1:0-30373 GCA_051868095.1 Butyricicoccus sp.
GTTTTCTACTTCCTTTTCACAATGGTAGCACAGGCTGAACACTTCGTTGACGTCCGCGCCGCCGTCGATGGCCGCACGGGACATGAGCGTGAGCAGCTCGCGCACACGGGCTTTGAAAATCTCCAGATTGGTGCCGCTGACAAAATACAGCTGACAGAGCAGCTCGTTGAGCAGCTTCTGCGAGCCTTCCTTGTCACCGTCGCGGATCTGCTGCTGGAGCTTGCGTTCGCTGTCGAGCGGGTAGCTGGCGGGCGTGGCCTGCTCGGACAGGTCGTACATCATCTGAAGAATTTCCGCCTGACGGCCGGAATCGACGTCGGGCGTTGCCGGAACGCCGGTCAGGTAGCCGCAGACCGCGTGCACCAGTTCGTTGAGGGCGCGGGCCTGCGCAGTGGTCAGGCGGGGAACGCCATCCAGCGGGTCGGTCTCAATGGCGTCGTCCTCGAACGCATCCTCATCGCTGTTGGACATGATGAACGGCCCGGTAATCAGGCAGTATTCGGTGGCGGCGCCGGGCTGGCGCAGTGTGGTGGCAATGAAAACAAAGCCGCGTGGGCAATAGTAAACATATTTGCCGTCCCATCGTTCGGCCTCGTAGCTGCCGTACAAATGTGTTTGATACGCATCACAGACTCCGTTTTTCAGCGCACAATTGCAGCGGAAAGGTGGAGTACAGAAATCCGCCGCGGGGAGGTCAAGCATGGTGCTGTGGGCGCCTGTAAGCGTCTCAATATGTGTGCAAAAGTGCAGGGCTTGTTCCTGTAATTCCATGAAAACACCTCGAAAACGGAAACTTATACAAAAATATAAAATCATTATAGCAAAATAAAAAAAGTATTGCAAACAAAACGCAAGAAATCAAAAGAGAATGGCAAGAATCAAAAACGAATCACGGAAGGGCAACGTTGACGGAAACGGGAAATATGCTATAATGGGGGTATCCCCGGGGAGGGGATATGGAGGTGGCATATGGAACACAGTCATGCCGATAAGAAAAAAGTGCTCGACCGTCTGAGCCGGGCGATTGGCCATTTGGAAGCCATCCGCCGTATGGTGGAGGAGGATCGGGATTGCAGCGAAGTGCTGGTGCAGATTGCTGCGGTGCGCACGGCGGTCAACAACGTCGGCCGCATCATTCTGCTCGACCACATCAATCACTGCGTGGTGCACGCGGTAGAGAGCGGGGACGAGAGCGTACTGGAAGACCTGAATACCGCGGTCAACCGCTTTGTAAAGTGAGGGACTGCGGATGAAAGAACAAACAAAAAGCGCTGCTTTTGCGCTGCTTGCCGCCGTGCTGTACGCGGTCGGCACGCCGCTGTCCAAGGTGCTGCTGGGCGGCGTCGGTCCGGTGATGATGGCGGCGCTGCTGTATCTGGGCGCGGGCATCGGCCTGCTGCTGCTGGGCGGGGCGCGCCGTCTGGCCGGACAGGCAAACCGCGAGCTGCCGCTGACGCGCGGCGAACTGCCGTATACCATCGGCATGGTGGTGCTGGACATCGCGGCACCCATTCTGCTGATGGTCGGCCTGACCATGACTTCGGCCGCGGGCGCGGCGCTGCTGAACAACTTCGAAATCGTCGCCACCGCGCTGATTGCGCTGCTGGTGTTCCGGGAGCCGGTTTCCGGGCGGCTGTGGCTGGCGATTGTGCTCGTCACGGCGGCAAGCATCCTGCTTTCGGTCGAGGATCTGAGCAGTTTTACGTTTTCGGCCGGTTCACTGCTTGTGCTGGGCGCAAGCGTCTGCTGGGGTCTGGAAAACAATTGCACGCGCATGCTGTCCGGCAAAGACCCGCTCCAAATTGTGGTCATCAAGGGCTTTGGCAGCGGGCTGGGTTCGCTCTGCATCGCGCTCGTCCTCGGAGAATCGCTGCCGGCTGTGCGTTTTGTGCTGCCCGCGCTGCTGGTGGGCTTTGTCGCTTACGGCTTGAGTATTTTCTTTTACATCCGTGCCCAGCGCGGCATCGGCGCCGCGCGCACCAGCACCTATTACGCGGTTGCGCCGTTTATCAGCACCGGACTGTCGCTCGTGCTGTTCCGCCAGTGGCCGTCTGCGCAGTATTGGGCCGCGCTTGCACTGATGCTGGCGGGTGCGTACTATGCTTCCACCGAGGCCGGGCACAGCCACGCGCACAACGGAGTGCACTCGATTGATTATTTCGCGTATACATCCCGGCTGAGCGGGTGGAACCCGACGTTTAAGGTGGTGTTCTCGGCGGTCAGTTTGGTCATCTGCATCGCGGCGGACAACCTGTTCGTGTCGGTGTTCTTCGTTGTCGTGATGATGGCGCTGATCGTCGGCCGCGGCGGCCTGCCCATGCACGATTATCTGGCACTGCTGAGCATTCCGGTGTTTTTCATGGCGGTCAGCGGCCTGACGATTGCGTTCAACATCGCCCGGACGGCACACGGCGAATACGGCTGGGATTTCGGCCTGTTTTATCTCTACACCAGCCGCGAAAGTCTGTGGTATGCGCTTTCACTGACCTGCAAGGCGCTCGGCGCAGTAAGCGCGATGTATTTCATGACGCTGACCACGCCTGCCTGCGAGATCGTCAGTGTGCTGCGCCGCGCGCACATGCCCAAGCTCATCATTGAGCTGATGTACCTGATTTACCGGTTTATCTTCATTTTGCTCGATGTGTATGGCCGGATGCGGGAGGCTGCTGAATCCCGGCTCGGCTACCGGGATTTCCGGACATCCTGCAAATCATTTGGCGGCACGGTGGGCAATATGCTGGTGCTGTCCATGCGCAAGGCGGGCACCTATTATGACGCCATGCTGTCCCGGTGCTATCAGGGCGAAATGCAGTTTCTGGAGCCGGAGAAACCGGCCTGCGCACGGCAATATGTACTGGCCGGCGCGACATGGGCCGGGGCGCTCGTCCTCGGGCTGCTGACAAAAGGGGGAATTTGAATGGATCAACCGATTTTGCAGGTGCGCGGCCTGCATTACGCCTACGATAGAGAAAAGCACGCGCTGGAGGACATTTCGCTGGACGTACACGCCGGGGAGCGCATCGCGGTGCTCGGCACCAACGGCGCGGGCAAATCGACTTTTTTCCTGTGCCTCAACGGAGTATTGGAGCCGCATGCGGGGGAAATCCTGCTGCACGGACGGCCGGTGGACAAGCGCACCCGCAACGACCTGCGCGAGCATGTGGGCGTGGTGTTTCAGAACGCCGATGACCAGATTATTGCCTCGACCGTGCTGGCTGAGGTGTCATTCGGACCGATGAATCTGCGGCTGCCGCGTGCGGAGGTCGAACGGCGTGTCGATCTGGCAATCACGGCCATGGATCTGGAGGATTACCGCCACCGTCCGCCGCATTATCTGTCGGGCGGCGAGAAAAAGCGCGTCAGCATCGCGGATATCATCGCCATGGAATCCGAGGTGATCCTGTTTGATGAACCGGCGGCTTCGCTCGACCCGGTCGGTGCGGAGATGCTGGAACAGGTGCTCGAAGGGCTGTCCGCGGCCGGAAAAACGCTCCTGATTTCCACACATGACATGGATTTTGCGTTCCGCTGGGCTGAGCGCGTAGTGGTGTTCAGCGGCGGACGTATCATTGACGACGGCGACCCGCTGACCGTTTTTCGGAATGAGGAAACCGTAGCGCGCGCCAACCTGCGCCGCCCGGCCATGCTGACCGTGTTCGAAAGCCTGCGTGCGCACGGCGTGGTGCACGACGAAGCCGCCTGCCCGCGCACGCCGCAGGAGCTGGATGGACTGCTTGCCAGCCGGGGCGTTTGACCGGCGGGTTGGATTATCGTATAAATTTTGAACAGAAATGACCAAAACGGAGCAGGGCTATTGACAGTCTTTTCGTTTTATTCTACAATAAACTTGTCTCTTCTGGATGGTGCGGGCTGCGCCAGCCAGAACCGGAAAGGTGCCTGTGCTTTCTCCGCAGGTGAAAAGGGAAGAGGGTGCGAGTCCCTCACGGTCCCGCCGCTGTAATGGACGAGTCCAACGCAAACATGTCACTGGGTGAAACTGGGAAGGCTGCGCCGGATGATGACGCCAGAGTCAGAAGACCTGCCTTTGCGTATGAGACGCATAACAGTTACGAGCGATTGCTGGTATGCAGGGAAGTCTTCCGGCTCCTGCGGGGCGTGAGGACAGAGCTTGGATGCCGGTCGTGATGCGTGGGAAGCATCATCGACGGGCATTTTTGTTTTTAGAAAGGAGAAAACTATGACAAAAACACAGAAGAAAGTCGTCGGTCTGACAGCGGCGATTGCCCTTGCGCTTGGTACGCTGCCGGCGGCCGGGGCCATGCACATTATGGAGGGCTATCTGCCGGGCGGCATGTGCCTGCTCTGGGGTGCGGTCTGCCTGCCGTTTCTGGCCTACGGATTCTTTTCCATCAAAAAAACGCTCGCGCATGACCGGCGTTCCATCACGCTGCTGGCCATGGCCGGCGCGTTCATTTTCGTCATTTCCTCGCTGAAAATCCCGTCGGTTACCGCGTCGTGCTCGCACATGACCGGCACCGGTCTGGGCGCGATTCTGTTCGGACCCTCGGCGGTTTCTATCCTCGGCATCATCGTCCTGCTTTTTCAGGCGATTCTGCTCGCGCACGGCGGCCTGACCAGTCTGGGTGCGAACACTTTCTCTATGGCGATTGCCGGCCCATTCGTTTCCTTTGGAATCTATAAGCTCTGCCAGAAGCTGAAGATCAATAAGCTGGTCGGCGTATTTCTGGCTGCGTCCATCGGCGACCTGTTCACCTACTGTGTCACCGCGATGCAGCTTGCGACCGCTCATCCGTCGCCCGAAGGCGGCGTGGCGCTGGCAGCCGTCAAATTCCTCGGCGTATTCGCGCCGACACAGGTACCGCTTGCAATCCTCGAGGGCATCCTGACCGTTGTCATCGTCATCGCGCTGGAAAGCTATGCCCGCCCGGAGCTGAAGGCCATCGGCTTTGAAAAGGAGGCGGTCTGAAATGACCAAAAAGAATAAAAAACTTGTCATTGTTTTGCTTTTGATCGCAGTCCTTCTGGTGATTGTTCCGGTCATCGCCCTGCCGGGCGCCGAGTTCGGAGGCTCGGACGACGCGGGCAGTGAAATGGTAGAGGAAGTCACCGGACAGCCGTATGAGCCGTGGTACACACCGGTTTTGGAACAGTTCCTGGGCGGCGAATTGCCGGGTGAGCTGGAGAGCTTGCTGTTTTGCGTTCAAACCGGTATCGGGGTTGGTATTATTGCGTTCTGTATGGGCCGTTTGGTCGAGCGCAAAAAGCAGGAAGCCAATCATCAGCAGTAACCGGAAAGCAGAGCGGAGCCTCTCCGCTCTGCTTTTCTTATGAAAGGGAAGGAAAACATCATGGAAGCGCTGGTTTACAAACACCAAAAGGAGCTGCGGCAGGGCTATACCACCGGTTCGTGCGCCGCGGCGGCGGCACAGGCGGCGGCGCTGCTGCTGCTGACCGGTCAGGCGCCGGAGCAGGTGACGCTGCACACGCCCAAGGGGAACGACCTTCATCTGACCCCGGAATGCTGCCATATGGAGGACGGCGCCGCGGTGTGCGCCATCCGCAAGGACAGCGGCGATGACCCGGATGTAACAAACGGCATCCGTATTTTCGCGGCGGTATCGCGGCTGGAGGAGGGTGTACAGATCGAGGGCGGCGCAGGCATTGGCCGCGTGACCCGTCCCGGGCTGGCTAACCCGATCGGGGAAGCGGCGATCAATCCCGGGCCGCGCGCGCAGATCACGGCGGCGGCCGAAAAGGCGGCGCTTTTGTGCGGGTATGACGGCGGCTTCCGTGTGGTCATCTCGGCGGAAAACGGCGAGGAAATCGCCAGACAGACCTACAACGGCCACCTTGGCGTGGTCGGCGGCATCTCGATTCTCGGCACAAGCGGCATCGTCGAGCCGATGAGCGAGACCGCGATTATGGAAACCACCCATCTGGAGCTGGATAGCGTGTACGCCTCCGGGCAGCGCATCGCGTTCCTGTGTCCGGGCAATTACGGCGCGGATTTCGCGCGGGACACACTCGGGCTGGACCTCGAACGCGCGGTGAAAAGCTCCAATTTCATTGGGGACGCGATTGATTATGCGGCCTATAAAGGCTTTCCCCAGATTCTGCTCATCGGCCACGCGGGCAAGCTCATCAAGCTGGCCGCGGGCGTGATGAACACCCATTCTTCGGTGGCGGACGGCCGGCAGGAGGTCTTTACCGCCTATGCTGCGCTGTGCGGTGCGCCGAAGGAAACGCTCGAAGGGTTGATGACCGCGATTACGGTCGATGCCTGTATTGAGCTGCTCGACGCGGTCGGGCTGCGTGAGCCGGTGCTCGCGCGCATTGGAAAGGCAATTGAAATGCGGCTGGCGGCGCGTCTGCGCGGCAAATGCGGCATTGAATATATGACATTCACCAACAAATACGGCCTGCTGGCGTATTCGGCCGGCGCGCCCAGACTTTGCAAGGAATTACAGGAGAGCTTATGAATAAAGGTATTTTATATGGAATCGGCGTCGGCCCGGGCGACCCGGAGCTGATGACCCGCAAGGCGGTGCGCATCATTGAGGAATGCGACCTGATCGCCGCACCCCAGTCGGAAGGCAACGAAAAAACCGCGATGACCATTGCGGCGGAGTTTGTGAAGGACAAGCCGGTGCTGTACTGCGACATGCCGATGACGCGCGACAAGGCCAAGATGGACGCGAGCCACGACAAGGCGGCGGACATGATCTGCGAGCAGCTGGACGCGGGCAAGACGGTTGTGTTTCTGACGCTCGGTGATCCAACCATCTATTCGACCTATTGGTATGTCCACAAGCGCGTGCTTGCGCGCGGGTACGATGCGCGGCTGATTCCGGGCGTGCCGTCATTCTGCGCGGCGGCTGCTGCGGCAGGCGTGGCGCTCGTCGAGGGCAGCGACATGCTGCACGTCGTTCCGGCATCCCACACGAGCACCGACGAGGGACTGGCTATGCCCGGCACCAAGGTGCTGATGAAGGCCGGCCGGTCGATTCTGGAGGTGCGCGAAAAGCTGCGCGCAGACGACAAGCTGGAGAACGCGGTACTCGTGGAGCGCGCGACCATGCCGGGCGAGCGGATCGTCCGCAATCTGGATGAGCTGGATGACCCGACCGGGTATTTCTCGGTCATCATTGTCAAGGAGGAACACAAATGATTTATTTTGTTGGCGCAGGTTCGGGTGCGCCCGACCTCATCACCGTGCGCGGTGCAAAGCTGCTCGGAGAGGCAGATGTGATTGTTTACGCGGGCTCACTGGTCAATCCGGCCCTGCTCGACTATAAAAAAGAAGGCTGTGCGGTCTATAACAGCGCGAAAATGACGCTCGAAGAGGTTATGGATGTCATGGTGCCCGCATCGAAGGCGGGCAAGCTGGTTGTGCGTCTGCACACCGGCGACCCGTGCGTGTACGGCGCCCACCGTGAACAGATGGACGTGCTCGACCGCGAAGGGCTGGAGTATGAGGTTGTGCCCGGCGTGTCGTCGTTCTGCGGCGCGGCGGCGGCGCTCAAGGCCGAATACACCCTGCCGGACGTGTCGCAGACGGTCATCCTGACCCGGATGGAGGGCCGCACGCCGGTGCCGCCCAAGGAGAAAATCGAGCTGCTTGCCGCTCACGACGCAACCATGGTTATTTTCCTGTCGGCCGGACAGCTGGAAAAGCTGAGTGCACGCCTGATCGAAGGCGGCTACACCGCCGAAACCCCGGCAGCCATCGTTTACAAGGCGACCTGGCCGGATGAGAAGGTCATCCGCACGACGGTCGGCGGGCTGGCACAGGCAGCAGCCGAAAACAACATCACCAAGACCGCGCTGATCACAGTCGGCGGTTTCCTAGGAAATGAGTATGAGCGCTCCAAACTGTACGACCCCACCTTTACGACCGAGTTCCGCGAGGCAAGCAAGTGATCTGGGGCAAGGTAGTTTCGTTCACCGACCGCGGCGCGGAAGTCGGGCGGCGCATTGCGGCGCTGCTGCCGGATGACCGCATCGAGCTGTACGCACGCGGTACTGACCCTTCGGTGCGCGGCACGATCCTGACGCGCATGGTGCAGCAGGCCATGGTCGATTGCAGTCTGCTCATTTTTGTCGGCGCGACCGGCATCGCGGTGCGCTCCATCGCGCCCTATCTGCAGGGCAAGGCATATGATCCGGCGGTGCTTGTCGTAGATGAAAACGCGCGGTTTGTGATTTCGCTGGTGTCCGGACATCTCGGCGGCGCGAACGCGCTGGCGCAGCGGCTGGCTGATGGGCTGGGCGCACAGGCGGTTATTACGACCGCGACTGACGGCCGCGGGCTGTTTGCGGTCGATACCTGGGCAAAGGAACACGGCTGCACGGTCATGGAGACCGGACAAATCCAATATATTTCCTCGGCGCTGCTGCGCGGCGAGACGGTCGGCGTGCAGTCGGATTATCCGGTGGACGGTGCGCTGCCGCATTACCTTCGGCTGAACGGCGCGGCGGACAGCGGCTTTGCCATCGCGCGGCACACGCAGGCGCAGCCGTTTGCGCACACGCTGCACCTGATTCCGCGCATTGTGCACCTCGGCATCGGCTGCCGGAAGGGCATTGCACAGGAAGCGGTTGAACGTGCGGTGTGCGCAGCGCTTGCGGAAGCGGGAGTCGATTTCGCGGCGGTCTGCGGCGTGGCGTCGATTGATGTGAAAAAGAATGAGGCGGGGCTGTGCGGTTTCTGTGCCGGACATGGCCTGCCGTTTACAACCTACACGGCGGATGAGCTGCTTGCTGTGGAGGGTGAATTTTCCGCGTCGGAGTTTGTGAAAAAGACAGTCGGCGTGGACAATGTCTGCGAGCGTGCAGCGGTGAAAGATGCGGGCGGAACGCTGATCGCCCGCCGCCGGGCGCAGGACGGTGTGACCGTTGCGCTGGCGGAGGAAAACTGGAGGGTATCATTTTGAATCTGCAAATGATCGGCATTGATTTTCACGGTGCGGATATCGCACAGCGAGAACCGCTGTCCTTTGTGAAAAGCAAGGTTCTCAGCCTTCTGCCGGAGATTCAGGCGGCGGACGGGGTGGAAGCGTGTGCGCTGCTTGCGACCTGCAACCGCACCGAGCTGTATCTGCATACGTCCGGCGAAGTGGATGCGCTGCGGCTGCTTGCGGATGCGGCCGGCGTACCGGCGGACGATTATCGCGCCATCAGCACTTCCCGTGCGGGCGAAGACATGGTGCGGCATGTGATGGAGGTCGCGTCCGGGCTGAAATCGCAGATTTTCGGAGATGATCAGATCGTCACGCAGATGCGGGCGGCGCTCGACCTTGCGCGCGAGGCCAAAACGACCGACAGCGTGATTGACACGCTGCTGCGCCGTGCGGTGACCGCAGGCAAGCGCGTCAAGACCGAAACCCGGCTGTCGGGCGTGCCGTCATCGGCTGCGGCCTGCGGCGTGCAGAAGGCGCAGCTGCATTTCGGGTCGCTGAAGGATCGCCGCGCGGTCGTCATCGGCAACGGTGAAATGGGCCGTCTGGCGGCTTCGCTGCTGCGGGAGGCGGGCTGCGACGTGACGATTACGCTGCGTTCTTACCGCCACGGAGAAACCATCGTTCCGGCGGGCTGCAAGACCCATGCCTACGATGACCGCTATGCGCTGATTGACGGCGCCGATCTGGTGTTCAGCGCCACGACCAGCCCGCATTATACGCTGACCGCGGATGAAGTGCGGAAGCTGCACCAGCCGCCGCGGCTGCTGGTCGATCTGGCCATGCCGCGCGACATCGACGGCGCGGCGGCGGACGATACGCGCGTGACCGTGTGGAATCTGGACGATCTCGGGCGGCTGGAAGATGAGAATGCCGAGGAACGCGCCCGGGCGGCGGAACTGCTGGACGAGGCCTGTGCGGAGTTCAAGGCGTGGTACGCCTACCGCGAAGCGCTGCCGGTCATCGCGGAATTGAAAGATGTAGCGTCCGAGCGCGTACACTATGACCACGGCTATCAGGATCTCGCGGATGACGGCGATGTGGACGGATTGATCCTGCTCGCGGTTTCCAAGACGGTCGATATGCTGCTGGGCGGCATGAAAGATATCGTCAGCCCCGAACGGCTCGCGGGCTGTCTCAAACATATGAAGAAAGGGTGCGGCAAATGAAGCTGTATGTAATTGGCATTGGCCCGGGCGGCGAAGAGCAGATGACCCTGCGCGCAGTGCGTGCACTGGACAAATGTGACTGTGTAGCGGGCTATGGCCTGTATTTGGATTTGATTGAAAACCTGATCGAGGGCAAGGAGCGCATTCAGACCGGTATGATGCGCGAGGTGGACCGCTGTGCAGCGGCGCGCGATGCAGCGCTTGCGGGCAAGACGGTCGCGGTAGTTTCATCGGGCGACGCGGGCGTATACGGCATGGCTGGCCTGATGTTCGAGCTGTGCGAGGGCACCGACGTCGAGATTGAGGTTGTGCCCGGCATTACGGCTGCCTGCTCGGGCGGCGCAGTGCTCGGTTCGCCGCTGACCTGCGATTTTGCGGCCATTTCGCTGTCCGACCTGCTGACCCCGTGGGAGGTCATTGAAAAGCGCGTGCTGCATGCCGCACAGGGCGATCTTGCGATGGCGCTCTACAATCCGGCGAGCAAGAAGCGCACCGACCACCTGCAAAAGGTTTGCGACATCATCCTGACCGCCCAGCCGCCCGAGACCGTGTGCGGTCTGGTGCGCAACATCGGCCGCGAGGGCGAGTCGTTCACTTTGACCACGCTCGGCGCGCTGCGCGATACGCAGGTGGACATGCTGACAACCGTATTCATCGGCAATAGCCGCACCAAGGTGATTTCCGGGCGCATGGTCACCCCGCGTGGGTACAAGGGCGTATGAAACTGATTGTTTTTTCCGGGACGAGCGAAGGCCACAGCCTGTGCCGGTTTCTGTCCAGCCGGGGACAGGCGGCGGAAGTATTTGTCGCCACCGACTACGGCGAAGCGGTCATGGAGCCGCTTGCGGGCATTACCGTGCACCGCGGACGACTGACAATCGACGAAATGGCTGTGCGGATGGAAGAGGGCGCACTTGTCATTGACGCGACCCATCCCTACGCGAGTGAGGTCACGGCGAATATCAAGGCGGCATGCGCCCGGAGCGGCGCGGAATACCTGCGGCTGCTGCGGCCGCGCACCCCGGCGGAAGGCGTAGAAACCGTGCCGGACACTGCCGCAGCGGTCGAATGGCTCAAGGAGCACGAAGGCAAGGTGCTGCTGACGACCGGCAGCAAGGAACTGGACGCCTACACCGCGATTCCGGACTATGCCGCGCGGCTGTATCCGCGCGTGCTGCCGACCGCGTCCGTTTTGCAGAAATGCGAGGCGCTTGGATTCCCCGGCTCGCACATTTTGGCCATGCAGGGGCCGTTTTCGCATGAAATGAACGTCGCACTGCTCGATCAGACCGACGCACAGATTCTGGTGACCAAAGACACCGGCGCGTCGGGCGGCTTTGCCGAAAAGCTGAGCGCAGCCTGTGAGACCGGCGCGACCGTGCTGGTCATCGCGCGGCCGACCGAGGAGGACGGCATGACGCCCGCACAGATGCAGGAATACCTCAAGCAGCGGCTGAGGCTGACCAACCGTGCGGATGAAGCCGTGCCGCGGTTCCCGCTGTTCGTGTCCCTCGCGGACAAAAAGGCGCTGGTTGTGGGCGCGGGCAAGATCGCGGCGCGCCGCATCGGCGTGCTAAAGCATTTCGGCGCGCAGGTGCAGGTGGTCGCGCCCGAAAAACGCGCGGACTTTGAAGCCGATTTCGCCGCCCGAGCGTTTGAGGCGGATGACCTCGACGGCGCGTATCTCGCGGTTGCGGCAACCGATGACCGCGCGGTCAACCGGCAGGTGAGTGTGCTGTGCGCCGAACGCCATATCCCGGTCAGCGTGGCCGATTGTGCCGCTGAGAGCACTTTCTTTTTCCCGGCAGTGTGCGAGGGCGGCGGGCTGGTCGCCGGATTGGTGTCCGACGGCTCCGATCATCACGCGGTCGCGGGCATGGCCAAGCGCATCCGGACGCTTTTGGAGGAAAACGAATGACAATCAAGGTTGGAAGCCGGGACAGCCGGCTCGCGGTGGTACAGGCCGAGCAGATCATGGCGCAGTTGGACGCGCCGTGCACACTCGTCACCATGAAAACCACCGGCGATATGATTTTGGATAAAACCCTTGACAAAGTGGGCGGCAAGGGCCTGTTTGTGAAGGAACTCGACCGTGCGCTGGCCGAAAAGCGGGTGGATCTGACCGTGCACAGCCTCAAGGATGTGCCGATGGAGCAGCCCGAAGGTATGCCGCTTGTGGCGTTTTCCGCCCGTGAGGACGCACGCGATGCGCTGGTGCTGCCCGCGGGCGCAGCCGAGCACGATCTTTCGAAGCCGATCGGCTGCGCGAGCGCCCGGCGGCGGGTGCAGCTCCGGAGATTGTTCCCCGGCGTGGAGATCAAGCCGGTGCGCGGCAATGTGCAGACCCGTCTGCGCAAGCTGGACAGCGGCGAATATGGTGCGCTGGTGCTGGCATCGGCCGGGCTGCACCGTCTGGGCCTTGCCGAACGCATTACCCGCTATTTCGAGGTAGATGAAATGATTCCGGCGGCCGGACAGGCGATTTTGGCGGTGCAGGGCCGCGCGGGTGAACTGGACAGCTTCACCGCGAAGCTGGATGACCGCGACGCGCACGACTGCGCTCTGGCCGAACGGGCTTACGTCCGCACGCTGGGCGGCGGTTGTTTTGCACCGGTTGCGGCTTATGCCGCGGTTGAGGGCGACAGGATTACCCTGCGTGCGATGTACGCGACCGAGGACGAACAGACTGTGGTATACGGCGTGGACAGCGCGGCGCGGCGCGATGCCGAAGTGCTTGGCGCACGCATGGCGCACAAACTGCGCGAGGAGGCGGAAAACCGATGAATATTGGAAAAGTAACGCTGGTTGGGGCAGGCCCGGGCGGGCGCGAACTGCTGACGATGAAGGGCGCGGCAGCGCTCACGGCGGCGGACGCGGTCGTGTTTGACCGGCTGGTCAGCGAAGATATTTTGAACCTCATCCCGCGGAACGCCGAGCGCGTCAACGTGGGCAAGGAGAACAACCATCATCCGGTGCCGCAGGACCAGATTAACGCGATTCTGGTGCGGCTGGCGGGGGAGGGCAAGAATACCGTCCGGCTCAAGGGCGGCGACTGCTTCCTGTTTGGCCGCGGCGGCGAGGAATGCGAATACCTGCTGGAAAACGGCGTTCCGTTCGAGGTCGTGCCCGGCGTGACGAGCGCACTGGCCGCGCCTGCTTACGCGGGCATCCCGGTGACCCACCGCGACTACTGCTCGTCGGTGCATATCATCACCGCACACGCGCGTGCCGGCAAAAAGCTGAACATCGATTTCGACAGTCTGGTGCGTTTGAATGCCACATTGGTGTTCCTGATGGGTTTGACCGCGCTTGAGCAGGTCATGGAGGGTCTGCTGGAAGCCGGCATCGCGGCTGACACCCCGGCGGCAGTTGTGGAAAATGGCACGCGCGGCAATCAGCGTAAGGTGGTTGCGGACGTGAGCACACTGCCCGAAAAGGTGCGCGCCGCAGGATTGAAAAGCCCGGCGCTGATCGTTGTCGGCCGCGTGTGTACGCTGTCCGATCGACTGGATTGGTTTACGCCCCAGCCGCTGCATGGCAAAACCGTGGTTGTTACACGGCCGCGGGAACGCGCAGGCACGCTCAGCGATAAGCTGCGTGCGGCAGGCGCGAACGTGATCGAATGCCCGTGCATCGAGACGGTCGAGCTGGACGACGTGAGCATGCTCAGCGGAAAACTCGCGGAGCACTGGGATTGGGTCGCGCTGACCAGCCCGGCGGGCGTGCATGCCATGGTGCATGCGCTTGAACGCGCGGGCAAGGATCTGCGCACGCTGTGGGGCTGCAAATTCGCGGCCATCGGTGCGGGCACCGCGAAGGAACTGAAACAATACGGCATCGCTGCCGATCTGACGCCGAAAACCTACGACGGCGCGCATCTGGCCGAGGTGCTGGTGCAGACCGTGAAGCCGGGCGAGCGCGTGCTCATCCTGCGCGCCGAGCAGGGCGCACCCGAGCTGCCCACAGCGCTGACTGCGGCGGGCGTCGCGTTTGCCGACATCCCGACCTACCGCACTGAATACCGTTCGGACAAGGCGGACGCGCTGTGTGAGCTGCTGAACGAGGGCAGAGCCGATGTGGTCACGTTCACAAGCGCATCCACGGTCAAAGGCTTTGTAAACGCGACCCGTGAAGCGGATCTTTCCGGATTTACCGCGCTGTGCATCGGCAAACAGACCGCTGCCGAGGCGCAGAAATACCAGATGAAGATCAAAATTGCAAAAGAAGCGACGATCGAAGCCATGGTTGCCGCGTTATTGGAGGAATGAACCATGTTTAACGATACCATCCGTCCGCGCCGTCTGCGCACGTCGGATACCCTGCGCCGTATGGTGCGCGAAACCCGCATGTCGCCCGACAGCCTGATTTGGCCGATTTTCGTGGCCGAGGGCGAGGGCATTTACCGCGAGATCGAATCTCTGCCGGGACAGTACCATTACAGCCCTGATCAGCTCTACCGCATGGTTGAGCATGCTCAGGCACACGGCGTATCCCGCGTCATCCTGTTCGGCCTGCCGAAGGAAAAGGATGCGTGCGGTTCGGGTGCATGGGCGGAGGACGGCATTGTTCAGCAGGGCATCCGCAAGATCAAGGAGCTGGACCCAAATATGTACGTCGTTACCGATGTGTGTATGTGCGAATACACCAGCCACGGCCATTGCGGTATTCTGTGCGGCCATGACGTGGACAATGACAAGACCATTGAAACGCTGGCAAAAATCGCACTCAGCCATGCGCAGGCGGGTGCGGATATGGTCGCACCGAGCGACATGATGGACGGCCGCGTGGCGGCAATCCGCGAGATTCTGGACGATAACGGCTTCCAGAACGTGCCCGTCATGGCGTATTCGGCCAAGTTTGCCTCCTATTTCTACGGCCCGTTCCGCGAGGCGGCCGGCTCTGCACCGTCGTTTGGTGACCGCCGTTCCTATCAGATGGACCCGCATAATGGCCGTGAGGCCATGCGCGAATGCGAACTGGACGTGCTCGAGGGCGCGGATATCCTGATGGTCAAGCCTGCGCTGGCTTATCTGGATCTCGTGCATGAAGCGCGGCAGCGTTTTGATCTGCCGATTGCCTGCTACGCGGTTTCGGGCGAGTACGCAATGGTCAAGGCGGCCGCCAAGGCTGGTTTGATCGATGAATACGGCGTCATGTGCGAAAGTGCGGTGTGCATGTACCGCGCGGGCGCGGATATTCTGATCACGTATTATGCCTGTGAACTGGCGGACGCCATCCGGAAGGGGGACATTGGATAATGACACACAGAGGTTCGGAAGCGATTTTTGAGCGCGCGAAGCGTGTGCTTCCCGGCGGCGTCAATTCGCCTGTGCGTGCGTTTCGTGCAGTCGGCGGTACGCCTCCGTTTATCACAAGGGGCAAGGGCTGCCGCATCTGGGATCTAGACGGCAACGAATATATCGATTTCATCGGCTCGTGGGGCCCGCTGATTCTTGGCCACAGCTATGAACCGGTGCTTGACGCGGTGGAAAAGGCTATGCGTGGTGGCCTGTCCTTCGGTGCGCCGACCGCCATTGAGGTGGATGTGGCCGAACTGCTCGTATCCATGGTGCCGAATGTGGAAATGGTGCGTATGGTCAACTCGGGCACCGAAGCTGTCATGTCGGCGCTGCGCGTGGCACGCGGTGTGACCGGACGCGACAAGATCATCAAGTTTGAAGGCTGCTATCACGGCCATTCGGACGCCATGCTGGTCGGCGCCGGTTCGGGTGCGCTGACGCAGGGCGAGCCGAATTCCAAGGGCGTGACCCGCGGCGCGGCGGGCGATACCCTGACCGCACAGTACAACGACCTCGCTTCGGTTGAAGCGCTGCTTGAGGCCAACCCCGGACAGGTTGCAGCGGTCATTGTTGAGCCGGTTGCGGCCAATATGGGCGTTGTCCCGCCCGAAAAGGGCTTTCTGGAAGGACTGCGCAGCCTGTGTGACAAGCACGGCAGCCTGCTGATTTTCGATGAGGTCATCACCGGTTTCCGTCTGGCGCGCGGAGGCGCACAGGAGTATTTCGGCGTGCGCGCCGATCTGGTCACCTTCGGCAAAATCATCGGCGGCGGCATGCCGGTTGGCGCGTATGCGGCCAGCCGGGACATCATGAGTCAGGTCGCGCCGACCGGTCCGATCTATCAGGCGGGCACGCTGTCGGGCAATCCAGTCGCCATGGCGGCCGGTCTGGCACAGCTTCAGATTCTGAACGATCATCCGGCGTATTATACCGACATCGAGCGCAAGGCGCAGACTATGGCACAGGCCATGCGCAACAGCGCGGAAAAGCACGGCGTGAAGCTGACCGTCAACCAGTGCGGCGCGCTGCTGTGCCCGTACTTTACCGATGAGCCGGTGCGCACCTTCGCGGATACGCAGAAGTCCGATCTGGAGATGTTTAAGAAGTATTTCAATGGTATGCTGGCACGCGGCATGTATATCGCGCCCAGCCAGTTCGAAGCGATGTTCATCAACGTCAGCCACGAGGACACGGATATTGCCGCGATCTGCGAAGCGGCCGACGCGGTGTTCGCCGCGCTGTAAGGAGGAAGGAACATGGGACAACAAACACATCCGCGCCTGCTCATTGGCGGCACGAACAGCGGCTGCGGCAAAACCACGGTATCCAGTGCGCTGCTGCGTGCGCTCAGCCGCCGCGGGGAAACCCTGCGCGCGTTCAAATGCGGGCCGGATTACATTGACCCCATGTTCCATACCGCGGTGCTTGGCATCCCGAGCCGCAATCTCGATCTGTTTTTTGTGGACGAATGTGAATGCCGCAGTCAGCTTGCGCGCACCATCCCGGCGGATGGCTGCGGCATCATCGAAGGCGTGATGGGCTTTTACGACGGCGTTTCCGGCACGACGGACACCGCGTCTGCCGCCCATCTGGCGCGTGCGACCGGCACACCGGCCGTGCTGGTTGTCAGTCCAAAGGGGCAGTCGCTGTCCATGGCGGCGCTGCTGAGCGGTTTTGTGCACTTTGCGCCGAATACGCTCGCGGGTGTGATTCTGAACGGCGTTTCCAAGGGCATGTATCCGTTTTACAAAGCGATTGCCGAGAAAAGCGGCCTGAAGGTTTACGGTCATCTGCCGCGTGTGCCGGAAGCCGAGATTCCTGACCGGCATCTGGGCCTGGTAACCGCCGAAGAAATCGGGGATTTGCAGAAAAAACTTGACCGGCTCGCGGATGCAGCGGAGGAATGCCTGGATCTGGACGGCCTGTTGGCGCTTGCGCGCAGTGCGCCGCCGCTCGGGGAAACCGCCGCGCCGTATGCGCCGGTGTGTGACTGCCCGGTGCGCATTGCGGTCGCGCGAGATCGGGCGTTCTGCTTCTACTACGCGGATAATTTCGATGTTCTGCGCGAACTGGGTGCCGAGCTGGTCGAATTTTCGCCGCTCCGCGACGCGCACCTGCCGGAGAACATCGACGGTTTGTACATTGGCGGTGGGTATCCGGAATTGTATGCCGAAACACTCGCCGCAAACCGAACGCTGCGCACGGAACTGGCTGCACGCATCCGGGACGGTCTGCCGACAGTGGCCGAGTGCGGCGGATTCATGTACCTGCATGAGTTCATCGCGGGTGATGCAGCTGAGCATGCTCAGCCTATGGTTGGCGTGGTACCGGGTACGGCGCGGCTCACCGGCAAACTTCAGAATTTTGGTTATGTAACTCTGACGGCACAAAAGGACGGTCTGCTGTGCCGCTTGGGGGAGCAGACACGTGCGCATGAGTTCCACTATGCGGTTTCGGATGACGCGGGCGATGCGTTCCGCGCCGAGAAGCCGAACGGCAAAGTGTGGCCGTGCGTGCATATGACGGACAGCCTGTATGCGGGCTATCCACACTTGTATTTTCGGGCAAATCGGGCATTTGCGGAGAATTTTGTGCGTAAATGCGCGAAAATGAGGTGAAGATCATGAATTATCAGCAGACACTTGAGCGTATTCAGCCGCTGTGCGAAGAGAGCATGAACGGTGCGCGCCATCGGTTTTCCAACATCGCAATCCCGCTCGGCAGTTTGGGACTGCTGCAGGACGCGATGATCCAGCTTGCGGGCATTCAGCGCCGGGCTAAGCCGGAAATCGGAAAACGGGCGGTTGTCGTGTTCTGTGCGGACAACGGTGTGGTGGCGCAGGGCGTGACCCAGTGCGGACAGGAGGTCACGGCCATCGTGACCGAAAACCTGAACCGCAAGCAGACCACAGTATGCCTCATGGCCGAAAAGGCGGGCGTAGATGTGATTCCGGTCGATATCGGCGTTGCGCGCGATGTTGTGGGGGAGAAAATTCGGCAGTGCAAGATCATGTACGGCACAAACGATATGACCGAAGGCCCGGCCATGTCGCGTGAGCAGGCCATCCGCGCCATTGAGGTCGGCATACATATGGCGGAAGAATGCAAGGAAAACGGCTATGAGCTTTTGTGCGTCGGTGAAATGGGCATCGGCAACACGACAAGCACCTCTGCGGTGACGGCTGCACTGCTCGGCCTGCCGGTGGAGCAGGTGACCGGCCGCGGCGCGGGTCTGTCGAGCGAGGGTCTTCGCAGGAAAATCGACGCAATTACCCGCGCACTTGCGGTGAATCAGCCTGATTCAGCCGATCCGGTCGATGTGGTAAGCAAGGTTGGCGGTCTGGATATCGCGGGTATGATCGGCCTGTATCTGGGCGGCGCAGCCTGCGGTCTGCCGGTGGTTGTGGACGGCGTCATTGCCTGTGCGGCGGCACTGTGCGCGGCGCGTATCTGCCCGACGGCGCGGGATTACATGATTGTATCGCATCAGTCGGAGGAACCGGCGGGCGCGATTCTGCTGGGGGCGCTGGAGGCCAAGCCGTTCATCACCGCGGGCATGCGGCTCGGTGAGGGCACCGGCGCGGTCGCGGCGGTTGCGCTGCTGGATCTGGCACTCGCGCCTTATCTCGGCATGGTCAGCTTCGAGGAAACGGACATCGAAGCCTACCAGCCGCTGAACTGATATGCGGATTGTAGTGACCGGCGGCGCGGCGTCGGGAAAATCCGCGCATGCCGAGCGGATTCTGTGCCGTCACACGCCGCAGAAAAACCGTCTGTATGTGGCGACTATGCAGCCCTTCGGCAGGGCGGCGGAGGCACGCATTGCCCGGCACCGTGTCCTGCGTGCCGGAAAGGGCTTCGAGACCGCTGAACGCTATACCGATCTGGCGCATTTTCGTGCGGAACGGCGGTATGACGGTATTCTGCTCGAATGCATGTCCAATTTGCTGGCGAATGAGTTGTTCGCGCCCGACGGGGCAGGAGGACAGGCGGTGTCCGCCATTCTTGCGGGCGTGGACGCGCTGGAAAAGCAGTGCGGCGTGCTCGTGATCGTGACAAACGAGATTTTTTCGGACGGCGAAACCTATCCGCCCGAAACCATGCAGTACATGCGCATGCTCGGAGAAATCAACCGTGCACTGTTCGCGTCCGCGGATGCGGCGGCTGAATCGGTTTGCGGCATTTTAGTTCCATATAAGGGAGAGCACCTGCTATGAAAAGCATTTTGAGCGGCTTTCTGGTCGCATTTTCGATGTATTCGGCCATCCCGGTGCCGCAGGTGAACTGGGAAAAGAGCACCATGCGCTGGGCGCTGTCCTTTCTGCCGCTGGTCGGCCTGTTGGTCGGCGGCGCAGAGTGGCTGTGGTTTGCGTTCTGTACGCATTTCGGGGCATCCGCCGTGCTGTACGCCATTTTTGCGGCGCTGCTGCCGCTGGTACTTTCGGGCGGCATCCATCTAGACGGCCTGTGCGACACCTGCGACGCGCTATGCTCGTTCGGTGATCGGGAAAAGCGGCTGGCCATCCTCAAGGATTCCCATGTTGGTGCGTTTGGCCCGCTGTGGCTAATGGCGTTTCTGCTGGCCGAGGCTGCGTGCTTTGCGCAGGTGTACGATACGCCGCGTTATCTGTCGGTCGCGCTGATTGGCTTCGCGGCCGCACGCACGCTCGGTGCACATAAGATTGTGGCCATGCAGTGCGCGAAAAACACCGGACTCGCTCATCTTTTTGCAGAAAACAGCGACAAAAAAGCGGTTGCGGTTACGCTGCGCGTGGAATTTATCGTGTACTGCCTGATTCCCGGCGTGTGGCTGCTTTCGTGGTATTATATCGGCATTCTGATCGTACCGGTGATCACGCTGGCGCTGGCGCTCGTGTGGTATGCGCTGCACAGCCACATGTGCATGCGCATTTTCGGCGGCAACACCGGCGACCTGACCGGGTTTTACATCTCAACGACCGAGCTGCTCTGCATCGCGGCCGCAGCGTTTGGAGGGCTGATTTTATGACCGTTTTACTCATTGGCGGGGCCTGTCAAGGCAAACGTGCGCTCGCCGCGCAGCTGTTTGGGCTGACGGACGCCGATTTTGCCTGCGGAGAGACCTGCACGGCGGACGCACTTGTGTCTGCGAAAGCAGTGGACGGTCTGCACCGCTATGTGCGCCGTCTGCTTGCGGCGGGTGGGGACACGGACGGTCTGCTGCAAATGCTGGACGGCAAGATTGTGCTGTGCGATGAGATTGGCTGCGGCGTTGTGCCGTTTGAAAAGGCGCAGGACGATTGGCGCGAAAAAACCGGGCGGCTGTGCTGTGATCTGGCCGAACGCGCGGAACTGGTCATCCGTGTACACGCGGGCATCGGGCAGGCCATCAAGGGCAAACTGCCGGAAAACCAACCCTGAGGAGGACATACAATGCAATATGTGCATGGGGGAGACATTTACTCCTATGCGGAGCGGTTCGCCGGGCGCGAGGTGCTGGATTTTTCGTCCAACATCAATCCGCGCGGCATTCCGGAACCAGTGCGGCAGGCCATGCGGGACGCGGTTGACCGGTGCGAACACTACCCCGATCCCTTTTGCCGCGGCCTGACCGCCGGGCTGGCGAAAAAACACCGGCTTGCCCCGGAAATGTTTTTCTGTGCGAACGGCGCGGCGGAGGTGTTTTTCCGGCTGGCCGATGTGCTGCGTCCGCGGCGCGCACTGCTGACCGCGCCGACCTTTTCCGAATATGCCGCCGCACTTGGGCACGTGGGCTGCGCGGTGCGGTATCATGCGCTGCATCCCGAAGAGGGCTTCGCGGTGACCGAACGATTATTAGATGATCTGCATGATATTGACATCTGCTTTTTGTGCAGTCCAAACAATCCGACCGGACGGGCAATCGACCTGGCCCTGCTGCGCACCATTGTGGAGACCTGTCAGCAACGCGGGATCCGGCTGGTGGTGGACGAGTGCTTCACCGATTTCCTGACCGATGAGCACGAACGGACTCTGCTGCCATACCTGCGGCAGGCGAACCGGCTGATTGTCGTGCGGGCATTTACCAAGATGTACGCCGTGCCCGGTGTGCGGCTGGGCTGGTGCGCAAGCGCGGACGGTGCGCTCATCGAGCGATTGTATGCCGCCGGACAGCCGTGGGGTGTGTCGGTCATCGCGCAGGCGTGCGGTGAAGCCGCGCTGCGGCTGGATGGCTTTGCTGAGGAGACTGCGCGGTATGTCGCGCCGCTGCGGCAGACGCTTGCGGACGGTCTGCGGGCCTGCGGTGTTACGGTTTTTGAAAGTCAGGCAAATTATTTGCTTTTTCATACAGAATGTCACGAACTGCGCGAGAAACTGCTTCCGCGCGGTATCATGATCCGCGACTGCGCGAATTATGAGGGCCTGTCGGCCGGGTATTTCCGCGTCGCGGTGCGAAACAGGGAAGAAAATGACCGGCTCGTCCGGGAGATCCGGGAGGTGCTCACACATGGCTAAAGCAATCATGGTACAGGGAACGGCGTCCAATGCGGGCAAAAGTGTGCTCGTGGCCGCACTGTGCCGTATTTTCAAACAGGATGGGTATCGTGTCGCGCCGTTCAAATCGCAGAATATGGCGCTCAACTCGTTTATCACCGCGGACGGCATGGAGATGGGCCGTGCGCAGGTCATGCAGGCCGAAGCGGCGGGCATTGCGCCCGATGTGCGTATGAATCCCATTTTGCTCAAACCGACCAGCGACTGCGGTTCGCAGGTCATCGTGATGGGCAAGGCGACCGGCAACCAGACCGCACGGGAATACTGGGGCAATAAGCGCGCGCTGATTCCGGCGGTGCGCGAGGCATATGACAGTTTGGCCGCCGAATATGATATCATTGTCATCGAAGGCGCGGGCAGTCCGGCTGAAATCAACCTCAAACAGGATGATATCG
This sequence comes from Butyricicoccus sp., assembly GCA_051868095.1. GTDB lineage: Bacteria > Bacillota > Clostridia > Oscillospirales > Butyricicoccaceae > Butyricicoccus_B. The sequence continues at coordinate 22,317 of JBJDZO010000326.1, forward strand.
TCAACATGGGCATGGCCGAGCTCGCGGATGCGCCGGTGCTGCTTGTGGGCGACATCGACCGCGGCGGTGTGTTCGCCTCGCTCTATGGCACCGTGATGCTGATGGAGGAGGATGAACGCGCACGGATCAAGGGTATGGTCATCAACAAATTCCGCGGCGATGTAGAAATTCTGCGGCCGGGTCTTACCATGCTCGAAGACCTGACTGGCAAGCCGGTGGTTGGCGTGGTGCCGTACACCCGGCTGGACATCGACGACGAGGATAGCCTATCCGATCAGCTGGAGCGCACCAGCGCGGCCGGACTGCTGGATATTGTAGTGGTGCGCCTGCCGCGTATTTCCAACTTCACCGATTTTGTCGCGCTGCCGCGCGTGCCGGGCGTGGGTCTGCGCTATGCCGACAAGCCCGAACAGCTCGAAGGGGCGGACCTCATTCTTCTGCCCGGCACCAAGAGCACGATGAGCGATCTGCGCTGGCTGCGGGAAAGCGGTCTGGAAGCGCAGATTCTCAAGCAGCACGCGGCCGGAACACCGGTATTCGGCGTGTGCGGCGGCTACCAGATGATGGGGATGTCGATCAGCGACCCGGAAAACAGCGAGGGCGGCGGCTCTATCCGCGGTATGGGTCTGCTGCCGACCGAAACCGTGTTCCGCGCAGAAAAGACGACCGTGCAGGCGCATGGTACGCTGCTGGACATGGAATGTGACCTGGCGGCGCTCAGCGGCGCGGAAACGGTCGGTTACGAAATCCATATGGGCGAAACCACGCTTCTGGACGGCGCGAAGCCCATGCAGAAGCTGACCCGCGGTGACCAGACCGTTTTCGATGGCTGTCAGCATGAAAACGCCTACGGCAGCTATCTGCACGGTATTTTTGACGCGCAGCAGGTCATCGAACGGCTGGTGCGTGCACTCGCGGACAAAAAGGGTGTGACGCTGGACGCTGAGGCGTTCGATATGCAGCGCTATAAGGAAGCACAGTATGACAAACTGGCAGACACGGTACGCCAGAATCTGGATATGCAGCAGATTTACCGCATTTTGGAGGGCAAGGCATGAACAAAACCGGACTGATCCATATTTATTGCGGCGACGGCAAGGGCAAAACCACGGCCGCCATGGGGCTGGCGCTGCGCTGCGCCGGCCACGGGGAAAAAGTCGTCATCGCGCAGTTCCTCAAGGACGGCACTTCGGGCGAAAGCCGCCTGCTCGCCAAACTGGATAACGTGACGCTTCTCGCGGCCAACCCGGTCGGCAAGTTCTCCAAGGCGATGAACGAGGCCGAACGGGAAGAATCCGAGCAGGCGATGGCGCGCACCTTCCGTGCGGCGGTCGATTTTGCAGTGCGGGAGCATGCGCGCATGCTCGTGCTGGACGAAGTCTGCGCCGCCATTACCACCGGCATGCTGGAGGAATGGGATGTGCTCGAGTTTCTGGACGATAAGCCGAAAGATCTGGAGGTCGTGCTGACCGGGCGCAATCCGACCCTGCGCATGCAGGAGCGCGCCGACTATATTTCTGAAATCTGCAAGCGCAAGCACCCCTTTGATCGGGGCATCCGCGCACGGGAGGGAATTGAAAAATGAATCCAATTATCAAACCCGCTGACATCGAAAAGCGCAGCTTTGAAATCATCACCGAAGAGCTGGGGGACCGCGCCTTTCCGGAGGGACAGGCCGAGGTCGTCAAGCGCGTCATCCATACGTCGGCTGACTTTGACTATGCCGACAATCTGGTGTTCTCGCCCGGTGTCATCGAACGGGCAAAGGAAGCGCTCCGGCAGGGCGCAACCATCGTAACCGACACCAACATGGCGCTCGCGGGCATCAGCAAAGCAACGCTCGCCAAATTCGGCGGCAAGGCGGTCTGCTTTATGGCGGACGAGCAGGTGGCCAAGGAAGCCAAAGAACGCGGCGTCACCCGCGCGGCCGTGTCGATGGAGCATGCGGCGAAACTGGAAGGCCCGGTGATTTTCGCCATCGGCAACGCGCCGACCGCGCTCATCCGTCTGCATGAGATGATCGAAGCCGGGGAGATTGCGCCTGCGCTCGTTATCGGCGTGCCGGTCGGGTTCGTCAACGTAGTCGAGTCCAAGGAACTGTTTGTAGGCAGCAATACGCCCCATATCATCGCGCGCGGCCGCAAGGGCGGCAGCAATGTCGCGGCGGCCATCTGCAACGCGCTGCTGTATCAGATTTACACCCGGGAGGGCTTTGAGAAATGAGCAAAAAAGCACTGGCGGTTATCAGCTTCGGCACGACCTATCCGCAGGCACGAAAGGCCATCGGCCATATCGAAACCGATCTGTCCGCCGCGCTGCCGGACTATGATTTTTACCGCGCATTTACTTCGGGCATGGTTATCCGCAAAATCGAGCGGGAGGAAGGCGTAAAAATCCCGAACCCCGCCGAGCTGATGCAGCAGCTTGCGGACGCGGGCTATGATGAGGTACTCTGTCAGAGCCTGCACGTCATGCCGGGTCTGGAATATGAGAAAATGCTCGCCCAGCTTGCACCGTTCCGGGAGAAGTTCCGCAAACTGACTGTCGGAAAGCCCATGCTGTTCGGTACGTCCGATTACGAGCATATCTGTGAGCGGCTGCTGCGCGATCTGCCCGAGCGGGCGGAGGACGAAGCCTATGTGTACATGGGTCATGGTACCGAGCACTTTGCCAACGCGACATACAGCATGGTCGAGAACATGTTCCGTTTTCTGGGCGCCGAGCGTGTGTTTGTCGGCACGGTCGAGGGCTTCCCGGATCTGGAATACATCCGCGGCCGCCTGAAAAAGCATGGCGTGCGCAAGGTGACGCTGGCGCCGTTTATGATCGTTGCGGGCGACCACGCGCAGAACGATCTTGCGGGCGATGAGGAGGACAGCTGGAAATCCATCCTCGAAGCGGACGGCTATGAAGTTTCAGCCGACCTGCGCGGCCTTGGAGATATGGACGCGGTGCGCGAGCTGTTTACCCGGCACGCGCTGGAAGCCCGATAACCGAAAAAATCCCTCAAACCCTTCGGCGGCATGCCGGAAGGCTTGGGGGATTTGCTGTTTATGCGAGAAGATCAGAAACGACTTGCAGCGAGATTTGCAGTGGTTCATCCGTAAACGCACACAGCCCGAGGCGGTACGCCGGGTCACAGAACTCCGGCAGCGCAAGCTGTTCGCCGCACGGGAAGCCGGACAGCCGCAGCGGTTCCAGAGAAACCGAGAACGTGCGGAAGGGCAGATGCATGCCGGTGCCGAGCGCCTTGACTGCACTTTCTTTGAGCACCCAAAGGGCGTAAAACGCATCGGTCTGCCGGGCTTCGGGCAGGGAAAAGAAGAATTTTTGCTCGTCCGGATGAAAATACCGCCGCACAACCTGCGGCTTGGCCGAGCCGCGGCGCTCCAGATCGACACCAAGCGGCACGTCGGAAACCGCGAGCACCGCCCAGCCGTCCGCATGCGAAAGGCTGAACTGGAACGCGGGATTTTCCGGAAAATACGGCTTGCCCTGCGCAGCGGTCTGACGTACCGGCGGAATCGGAACACCGGTCGGCCGCAGCGTGCGCACCGCATGGCACAGCAGCAGCTCAGCGGTCAGCGAACGCAGACGGGATTCCGGGTGGCCGATCTGTTCGAGCTGCCGCAGGCGTTCGGGCGCAATCGGAAGCGCGGCGTTTGGGTCAACCGGCGCGATGCGCGCGGCAAACAAAGAAATCTTCCGCATCAGTTTGCCTTGGAGCGGAGGAACTTGCCGAGCAGCTTGCGCACGGCAACCAGAATATCGTCGCCGTTGAGCACCACAATGGTCGCAAACAGCAGGATTTCAATCGGAATCCACAGCGTAACTTCCTTCAGCATGAAGAAGCACTGGAGCACGAGCACAAAGCCGGAGGCGAGAAACCGTGCGTATTCCCAACGCAGGGTGATGTACTGACGGCTGTGAACAGCGCGGATGAGAAACATCGCGACGTAGCTGATCGCGGTGGCCAGCGCCGCGCCCTGCGGACCGTGATTCGGGATGAACAACGCATTGAGACCAATGTTGAGTATCGCGCCAAGCGATACGGTCAGCATGGACCAGCCGCTTTTTTTCTCAAGGGTGTAGACGCTGTTCATGAAGTTGGACAGGCAGGCAAAACCCGAGCCGATGACAAGCAGCGGGATGAACGTCCACGCTTCATAATAGGATGGCGCGGCGAACAGCTTGACAAATACCTTGGAAAACAGAATAATGCCCGATACCATCATCACGACGAACGCCTGATAGACGTTGCCGACCGTGGTGAAGAAATCCTCCTGTTCTTCGCGGCTGCTGTCGTTAATCGTCGAGATCTGCCATGCTTCAATAAAGATGCTGGACACCAGAATCATAATCGTCGGGATGCGCGCCGAAACCGAATACAGACCCAGTTCATGGTCACTGCGTAGGAAGCTGATAAATACGCGGTCAGACATGCTGATGATCCAGTTGCATTCGGTTGCAAAGATCAGCGGGAACGAGAAGCGCAGCATGGAGCGCGCCATGACCGGACTCAGCTTTTTGAAGCTGAAATATTGCGGCAGGCGCTCGATGACGCTCAGCATGAGGATGGAAAGCGCGTCCGAAACAATAATGCTCAGCACATAGCCGGTGATGCCGAGATGGAAACCGCTCAGGAAAAGCACATTGAGACCAATGGTGCAGACCGTGCGGAAAATGCCGTCGAGCGCATACAGACGCACATGGCCGCAGGCACGCACGAACTGATGGCAGACCTGCTGGAACGAGGAGGTCAGCACATAGACATAAATCAGCAGCGTGTAGGGCGCGTATTTGTCAATGTGGTGCAGCAGGGGCGAAAACAGCAGCAGGAACAGATAACCACAGCAGACGGTAACAATACCGATGGAGAAAATTTCGCGTTTGTCGTTGGCCTTGATGAGGCCAAAACGGATAATACCCGAAGCAATGCTGACCGTAGCGATTGGGATAAGGACGTTTGCGGTCTGGGTAATCAGGTCGCTGACGCCGAAATCCGACGTGCTGAGCACCGCGGTATAATACCGCATCATCAGGAATACCAGCACCTTGGAACTGAAAGTGCCGATGGCAAAAATCATGGTATTGCCAAGCAGGCGGGTGTATTTATTTTTCATGACGGGAACCCCCAGTGCGGTCGTGATACAGAAAAGTGCCCTCGCGGACAAGCCACGTGGAAAGGAAGGCGAGCGCGACGCCGAGCAGCGAGCCGCAGAGCACATCGGACGGATAGTGCACGCAGACATACAGCCGGGACAGCGCAATCAGCGCAGCGAGCGCCAGAACAGGGATGCCATAGGCGGCATGTCCCTTCCGGCGGAAAAACAGGAAAAACGACGTTGCCGCGGCAAACGAGGACATGGCATGCGCAGACGGGAACGACCAGCCGCCCTGTTTGATGAGGTTCGTCAGCTCCGGATAGGTGAGAAACGGCCGGGGCCGGGCGACCAGCGGTTTGATGGTCATATTGCCGACGAGCAGACCGATGAGCAGCGCGAGCAGCATGGTCACGCCGCATGGACGGGTCTGCCGGCGCAGCAGGCACAGAGCCGCAAGGATCATCCAGACCGTGCCGCCGTCGCCGAGACGGGTGATGAACAGCACGAGCGGCGTCAGGAAATCCGAACGCACAAGCTCGATGATAGCAGCAAGAATCTGATAATCCAGCGATTGGATGAATTCCATACCATTCTCCTTACAAAAGAATCGGCACAAGAGGGAAATCTGTGCCATAGCAGACTAAATTATAGACTATTTTATACAGTGATTCAACCGAAAATTGCCCCGGGAGAAAGAAAAAACAAAAAATCTTCCGCAATCCTCTTGACAGACAGCAAAGGATTGGATAAAATATGGACAGTATTTGTGAAATGTGATGAACTGGTATAGTAATCGCTGAAAGATTTCAGAGAGCCGCTGGGTGGTGGGAAGCGGTGTCGGCAGGCGGTGAAACTCACCAGGGAACAGCCCGCTGAAGCATTTGTCTAGGTGGGGCCGGATTCCCTCCGTTAACGGGGAGGCACATTGTTTGATGTGCGCTGAGGTGGTCGTCCCCTGCGACGGCAAGAAGAGTGGTAACGCGGAGTTTTGTGCTTCGTCTCTTGACAAAGGGACGAAGCTTTTTTTGTCCCGATTTTTCACATTCCAATTTTGTGGTACAATTATAGTAGATGACTGGAGGAAATCAAAATGGGAAGAACCATCCGAATTTTTGACACCACGCTGCGCGACGGCGAGCAGTCGCCCGGCTGCAGCATGAACCTGAACGAAAAGATCGAAGTCGCCCGCGAGCTGGAAGCACTCAAGGTTGATATCATCGAAGCCGGCTTTGCCATCGCGTCGCCCGGCGATGCCGCAGCAATTGCCGCTATCGCGGACACGGTCAAGGACTCGACCATCTGCTCGCTGGCCCGCTGCGTGGAAAAGGACATTGACGCCGCATGGAACGCGGTGCGCAACGCGAATTCCTCGCGTATCCATGTATTCCTTGCAACCTCGCCGGTACATATGCAGTATAAGCTCAAGATGACCCCGGATGAGGTCATTGAGTCCATCGCGCACAACGTCGCGTATGCCAAGAAGTATTGCCCGGACATCGAGTTCTCGGCCGAGGACGCATGCCGCAGCGATCTGGATTTCCTGTGCCGCGTGTTTGAGACCGCGATTAAGGCGGGCGCGACCACGCTGAACATCCCGGATACGGTCGGTTATATGGTGCCGGAGGAATATGCTTCCCGCATCCGCTACATCCGTGAGCATACCGAGGGCGTGGAGAATGTTATTCTGTCCTGCCATATGCACAACGACCTCGGCATGGCGGTTGCAAACTCGCTGGCCGGCGTAGAAGCAGGCATCGGTCAGATCGAGTGCACCATCAACGGCATTGGCGAGCGCGCCGGCAATGCATCCATGGAAGAATGCGTCATGGCGCTCAATACCCGCAAGAACTATTTCGACGTATCTACCAACATCAAGACCACTCAGATTTACCGCGCAAGCCGCATGATTCAGACCATCACCGGCGTGCCGGTGGCTCCGACCAAGCCGATTGTCGGCGCGAATGCATTCGCACATGAGTCGGGCATCCATCAGCACGGCGTACTGAACAACAAGGAAACCTACGAGATTATGACCCCCGAGTCGGTCGGCATCCCGAAAAACGCCATCGTGCTGGGCAAGCATTCCGGCCGTCACGCATTCGAGGAGCGGCTCAATGAGCTGGGCTACACGCTGTCCAAGGAAAAGCTGGATAAGGCGTTTGAGAAGTTCAAGGTTCTCGCAGACAAGAAGAAGACAGTCAAGGATCGCGATCTCGAAGCCATCATCGGCGTGGTACCGGTTTCGGGTGCCGAGCGCTACACGCTCGTGAACTTCGTCATCAACTCGGGCAACGCGATCACTTCGACCGCGGTTATCAAGGTTAAGAAGGGCGGCGAGACCTTTGAGCGTGTCGCGGCTTCGGACGGCCCGATCAATGCGGCGTATCGCGCTATCAACAAGATTGTCGGCAAGGACGTTGAGCTGGAGGACTACTCGCTGAAGTCCATGACCGACGGCGAGGACGCACAGGCGGAGGCCATCGTCAAGATCAAGGTAGACGGCAGCGCAATGGTGACCGGCCGCGGCGTTTCGACCGATATCGTCGAAGCTTCGATCAAGGCATATATCAATGGTATCAATAAGTATTTCATGGAATAAGAGAGGGATAAAACAATGGCAATGACAATGACCCAGAAGATCCTCGCACGTCATGCGGGGCTGGACAGTGTAAGCGCCGGTCAGCTCATCGAGGCCAACCTCGATCTCACGCTGGCCAACGACATCACCGGCCCGGTTGCCATCCGCGAGATGGAGAAGGCTGGCTTTGAGAAGGTGTTTGACCGCACGAAGATTGCGCTGGTCATGGATCACTTCGCACCGAACAAGGATATCAAGTCGGCACAGCAGTGTCTGGAATGCCGCGAGTTTGCGCACAAGCACGACATCGTGAATTTTTACGACGTCGGTGAGATGGGCGTTGAGCACGCGCTGCTCCCCGAAAAAGGCCTGAC
>JBJDZO010000327.1:0-7252 GCA_051868095.1 Butyricicoccus sp.
GTGAAGAAGCGATCTGCATGGTTGCGCGTGTACTCGGCTTGAAGAGCGGAGATATCACAAAGCTCGAGCGCTTTACCGATCACGCAAGCATTGCGGATTGGGCGCGGGGTGATATTGCAGCCATGGTAGAAGCAGGATACGTATCCGGCAATGCGGATGGTACGCTGCTGCCGAAGAAGCAAACGACCCGTGCGGAGGGTGTTACCGTTCTGAATCAGGCACTGGACCAGCTCAAGACGGTGAACAGTGGTTCTACCATTCCGACAACTCCGACGACGCCGGGTACAAGCAGCGGCAGTTCCTCTTCGGGCGGCGGCGCTTCGAGCAGCTCGCAGGTCTATACGGCTTCTTCCTGGCAGACGCTGAAATCGGCGGCATTCAATGCAAAGGCAGGTGATACCATTCGTCTGAGTGCAGATATCACCGATGCCGGCAGCGATACTACCGTAGTGGATGGCGTATCCAGCGCGACCCTGACGCTGAACAAAAAGAACATCACCTTTGACGGCAACGGCAAGACCATTTTGGCTGCCGAAGGCAAGACCTTCTGCTTTGATATTGACGGTCTGGCGGGCGAGACCACTGGCGTTACGGTTAAGAACCTGACGATTGACGGCGGTTCGTTCAAGTCCAAGCTGGGCGGCGCGCTGTTTATCGAGGACGGCGCACAGGCGCTGATTCAGAATGTCACCTTCAAGAATTGCCGGGCGGCCAGCACCAGTGCATTCAACGGCGGCGGCGCGATTTTCATCAACGATCATGGCCAGATTCCGCCGAGCGTTACGGTGGACGGCTGCACTTTCGAGAACAATCAGGTGGGCGACGAAGGTAAAACCGGCCGCGGCGGCGCGATCTATGCGGACAATTTCCGTGCTTCCACGGCGATGCAGCTGACGGTTAAGAATTCGACCTTCCGGAACAATCAGGCAGCTTATGGCGGCGCGATTGCAGCCGATGGCGTGGTTGACCTGACGGTTACGGATTGCACCTTCGAGGGCAATGCTGCAACGGTTGGCGCGGATGATATTTACATCTTTGAGGGTGTATCGGCAGGCAAGAAGAATATGTCCATCACCTCCAAGGTAACGGCGTCTTTGTCCGGCAATGTGCATACCAATGAAACGGACAGCGAGACCGAGCTGACGGCGATGAACATCATCTTCGGTCGCTATTATGATGCAGCCAGCACGGAAAAGAATCCAGCGCCGGATGGTGCAGCGGATCTGTATTTCGCAGATAACGAACGCACAAAGCTGCTGAATCCGGAAGCTGCGATTGCGATGCAGTCGATGGATGTAAACGGCGCTGCCTACTACTATGGCATTAACCAAGCGATGGCGGATGCACCGGTATTCACAGTAAACGGCGAAGAGATTTCGGCTGAAAACGTAGATGGCACTAACGTATATTACTACACAGCAGCTGAACAGTTGACCGGCGATCTGTACGGCACGGCAACGCTCACGTACAAGGAGTTTTATGAAGGCGAAGTTGGCACGATGGACAGCTATGATGCAGTCAGCTCGGCTACCATGTCCAAGAATACGATCTTCCAGAATGAGGACAGTACTGAGCCGGTAGAGGGCGAAGGCTACAAGATCAATGGCGTTAAGAATGTGCCGGTTCGCGTTGCGGCTGACCAGTACATCAAGGGAACGATTGCGGGGGCGGCTGGCGTGACCTCGATCACGGGCTACAGCAAGGCGGCTGGTGTGACCCTGAATGAAACTCCATCGATGGAAGTGAGCCTGTATAAACCGCTGAACGCAGATGGTACTTACGGCGCAGTGGTTGGCGCAAAAACCACGGTAACCGATGCAACTCTGGCGCTGTCTACGACCTCCAACTGGGGCGATTACCAGCTTACCGTCAGCGAGACCTCGACTGGGTATCTGCGTAATAATCGAGAAGATAACTGGGCGATTGGCTCGAATGTACTCGGCGCAGCTGTAGAAGCACAGAAGGATGGCGAAACCATTCAGGTCGGCATGCAGCACCTCCAGAATATCTGGATTCAGCCGTATCAGATTGCGTTCAACATCAGCGGAGATGACGGCAACGTTTCGGAAACCGCTAAGCTGCAAGGCGCAACGACTACAAAAATCACCTATTTTGTACCCGAAGGTGTATATGAATATACGTTTGATGGTACATATGTCAAGCCGAAGTACACGGCGGAGCTGAACCTGAGTGCGGCGTTCAACAGCGATCGTACTGCGGTAACGCTGACCGGCGTACCGTCTGAACTGAAGGATGTGACTGTCAGCATATTCTACAAAGATGGTCGTACAAACGTCTATGCGGCGCAGGATACGGCGCTGGTGAATGGTTCGGTTGCGCTGAGTGCAGCTGTGGATTCCAGCAAGACTTATACCGTGCTGCTGACCAGCAGCAATTATGCGGATATGTCTACAACAATTTCAGCGGACATGACCGAAGAACAGAGAGAAACTCTGGCTGAGCTGATTGAAAAGGGTACTGCTCTGGTGGAGGCCGACAGTTCTCTGACAACGCTGAAGGCGCATGTTGAGGAAGCAAAGGAGCTTCTGGAAAACCCGGATGCCACTTCGGCGCAGGCAGATGAACTGATTGCGGAGCTGAACGAGCTGATCGCAGCGGCCAATCCGGGCAGTAAGACAGTGAACGGTGAGGCACAGGTTCAGGGCTTCGGTTATACGGCAAAGGTCAGCGTATCCTATGATACTGCAAGCGGAAAAATTCTGTCGGTTGCGGACAACGGCACTGAGCCAGGAAGCAACGCAACCTTCTGGCAGAACGCTACCGCACTTTTCGCCAAACTGACCGGCAAGACTAAGAGCGAAGTAGCTGGGGTAGACGGCATTTCGGGCGCAACCCTGTCGTCGAACGCGATTAAGGAAGCGGTACAGAGCGTACTGCCGGAGGACGAAGCCCCGTCCGTAGATCTGGTTGATTGGGCGGCTTATGCGGACGGTTTCGAGACTTTCCTGAACTACATGGACGGCAGTGATACGGTCATGGCGGCATGGCAGAAGGCTGCGGACAAGAATGGAAAGACCGTGGCAGAGGTGCAGGCAATGTGGAAGATGGCTTGTGTAACGACCACGGATGGCCAGCCGACTCCGATTGCAAACATGAAGTTCACGGACAACACAGCAACGTTCCTTGATGCTGACGGCGAGACAATTGCCGAATACACCTATCAACTCGCAAACACGGTAGCAGCCGGTTTGGAAGGCGCGGAAACGTTTGTATTCCAAGCGACGGATACCGAAGCAGGCGTATTTACCTATCTTGCAATGATGAAGCCGGATATGGACGGCGACGGCACAATGGCTGCGCATTTCCACTTCCGGTATGGCGCGACCAAAGAAGCGCTGGATCTCGAGAACACAAGAAATATGTGGTATCCGACCATGTGCGATGCGAGCGCGACCGATGAACAGCGTGCGAATGTAATTCTTGCGATGTACGGCATCAAAGACGACGATGCAGCATCCAAATCCGAGTACGGCGAAGCAACCGTAAAAACCGAAGGCAGCAATTATGTTGCGGGAGAATATCAGGCCAAGGTAATCGTAACCTTTGATTCGACTGGTAAGATTATCTCCATTGAGGACAACGGCACCGAACCGGGAGCAAACAGCTATTACTGGAACGAAGCATGGAAAATAATCGACGATTTGAAGGGCAAAACCAGTGATGAGATTGATGCAGTCGATGCGGTTTCCGGCGCTACGGTATCCTCGAACGCCATCAAAGAAGCGGTAAAGAATGCCCTGAATGCATAGAAGGGAGAGCAGTCCCTCTCCGCGCCAGCCCTGAAAGCGGCGGACTTTCGAACACAGCTTCTGTATGCGGCAAACTCTTCGGCGGAACTTGCGGTTTCCGCCGGGGAGGGCTGCACGGTCTGGTATACAACAGACGGCAGCGATCCGAAAGTAAATGAGGGCACTGCAAAAATTGCAGAGAATATCATTTCGGTTTTTCCGCTGGAAAACAGTGATCACAACGTGATCGTGAAAGCGATTGCGGTCAAGGACGGCATTGTGTCGTCTGCCACGGAAAAGACGATCGATTTTGCGGAAATTCCACAGACGGAATCTGGCACCCGGGTTTATCTGGGACAGGCACAGTGCTCCGGCTCGAATGGCCAACCTTATATGGTCAAAGTCCGTGCGACTGTTGTGGACGGAAAACTGGCACGGCTTGAGGATGACGGAACTAACCCGCTCAGCGAATTGGATTACGCATTCTGGACGGGCTTTGATGTGATGGGAACGGAGGGAATGCCCGCGTGTCTGCATGGCATGACGCTGGCGGAATTGATTTCTGCCCGAACCACGCCGGGTGAGGATACAGCGGCGAAGGCAGATGCTGTTTCCGGTGCGACGATCTCGAGCGATGCGGTCAAGTATGCAGCGATTGCGGCACTGCGTTCTACTCCGATTCACGAGAGCGTGGCATCCGTACTTGCACCGACTCTGAAAACCTCGGCACCGGTCGCACCGAATGAAAGTTATGAATCCATTCAGGTTGTCATGTGTGCGGAGAAAGATGCTGTCATTCGATATACGCTGGACGGAACCGACCCAAATGAAACCAGTACACGAGCGGGAGAAATCGGCTGGTCGGGAGATATTGACGTAGAATTGAAGCCTGATCCGGAGAAGTATCCAGATGGGCGGGCAATCGAAGTACGTGCCGCGGCCTTTCAGGATGAACAGCGTTCGGATGTTGTGCGGCAAATATACGTATTTGCATCGCCGCTGCAATCCCACACCTATAAAACCGGAACCTATACCGGTACATCGGGTGATTTGTCGGTTACTGTAACGGTGGACGATCCGCGTTATACCGGCACGGGATATATTACGAATATTCTGCTGGATGCGGCGTATCAGCAAGCGTATGCTGCATTTTTGCCCGATCTGTTGAGCAGGATTTACCTTGCGCAGGAGACGGCTGGCGTAGCTGCGATTGCAGGGTATGAAGCCGAGAGCGAAAAGATCTTTGAAGCGGTGCGGGCTGCTTTGGAGGATGCTGTATTGCCAGCTGAACCAATTCTGACGGTGACTCCGAATCTCATTTCGTATGCGAATGATGCACAAATCGAGGTTGCACTGGACTGCAAAACCGAAGATGCAGAGATTTATTATACGCTGGACAACAGCAATACGATGTCCGGAAATACGCTTTCAGATCCCACGAAGATCGGTACTCTGTATGAAGGGCCGTTTTCCGTGAACGTGGATAATCCGGCAGGCGGTACAGTCTATGTGCGTGCGGCAGCAAAGAGCGGTGGTGCGTGGTCATCGATTGTCCGCAAAGATCTGACATTTGTTAAGGCTGTGCGTGCGGATGCATTTGTCGTTGATGGACAGGGGTATAGCTCATGGGATGACGCGGTTGCAGCGATCAATACGCAGGGCGGTGGCACACTGCTTCTGAACGATGACGTGGAATTGACCGGAGATATGGTACTGCCAAGTGCAGCATGCACCATTCGTTCCGGAGAAAGCGGTACATATTCTTTAAAGGGTTCGGTTGTACAGGCGCAGGCCGATTTGACCTTGGAAAATCTGACATACAACATCAATCGGCTCTATACGAACGGCCATAATTTGACCATTGGGGAAGATGTAGTAACTCCATGGAGTTTTTCTGCACGCACGCTGTATGCAGGCGGTATGGAGGACATTTCCGCGGAGTCGGTAACGATTGAAGTTTCGTCAGGAGAGTTTTCTATATATGCAAGCGGCATTGGACAGACAACGTTAACCGGCGATGTAGATATCTGTGTCCTCGGAACGGCAGAGGTGAAATTAACGGGAGCGTATATGGGCGCAACCGTAGCAGGGGACGTCTATTTTTCTGTAACAGGCGATGAGGTCTCCTTTGCCGAATTCTTGGGTGAGCAGAGCAACGGGCAAATTACCGGGGAATTAACCCTGAAAATTGCGGGAAATCCGATGCTGAACACATGGAATCCCACGTATCAGGCGAGTGTAAATCGAGAATCCTTTGGAACACTTGATCTGACGGAGGCAAACGAGGAGTTTGATGCGTCCTCGTTTACCCGGTTCGCACAGGTAATTTCGGAATAGTCAGAAGATGGTATAGGGGCGGTCCGGAGAGACTGCTCCTGTATCAAAAAAATTAAAAAAATATCGCGCAATTTACTTGACAGGCAGGGAAGGATGTGGTACATTCTTTATGGAAGTTAGCTAAAGCTAACTAGGGCGTGTGAAGCGGTTTGGCCTCACATTTTCTTTTATCAAATGGTTAGCGTAAACTAACAATGGAGGGCGTCATGCAGAAATACTTGCTGGAACGAGAACTTGCACATCATTGTGCACCGGCTCTATGCGGATTAAAATCGGCGAATTTGGTTTGTTTCGCAAAACGGGAATTCCCGGAGCTGCACATGCTTCTTGCGGAATATCAAAAGGAGTTTGCACGATTCGGTATATGTCTGGAAATGGTTTGCAGTTGTGACCGGCGCGATCTGGTGTTGGTATATCAGCCGGGGCTACTGGCACGGCAGCTCTCTCAAAAGAAGGTTCGTGAGCTATTGCGACAGGACGGTTATCCGACCAGCAGTATGCGGGAACAAATCGAGCATTTGAAATTCCGGCTTGCAGAACAGCAGGATTTCCCACACGAAATCGGACTGTTTCTTGGATATCCGGTCAGCGATGTGCTGGCGTTCCAAAACAGCCGCGGCGCGGATTGTAAGTTGTGCGGCTATTGGAAGGTATATGGAGATGTTGAGGCAGCGAGGCGGTGTTTTGCACGATTTGACGCATGCCGTGCGGCGATGACCAAATCACTTCACGCGGGAAAAACAATCATTCAGGCATTGGAAGCGTATCGCATCCATACAGCATAAAACATATCTTAGGAGGATTTTATCATGAGCAAAGTTGCAGTTATTTTCTGGTCGGGCACCGGCAATACCGAGTTGATGGCCAATGCAATCGCGGACGGCGCAAAGGAAGCGGGCGCAGAAGTAGCGCTGCTGCCGGTTGCAGCAACCAGTGCGGATCAGGCCGCAGGCTTTGATCGTCTGGCATTAGGCTGTCCGGCAATGGGAACAGAGGTGCTGGAAGAAATGGAATTCGAGCCGTTTTTCACCGAGCTGGAATCCCGCTTGAGCGGTAAGCATGTTGCACTGTTTGGCTCCTTTGGTTGGGGCGATGGCCAGTGGATGCGCGACTGGTATACTCGCACCGATGAAGCGGGCGCTGTGATGATCGGCGATGAAGGTCTC
>JBJDZO010000328.1:0-7164 GCA_051868095.1 Butyricicoccus sp.
CACCATTATCTTCCTGTTCCGGTTTTTGCCCATCACGCTGGCGCTGTACTATCTCTGTCCGCTGCGGTGGCGCAATGTGCTGCTGCTCCTTGCCAATCTGATCTTTTACGGCTGGGGCGAACCGCGCTATCTTGGCATCATGGCCGCGTCTATCCTGATCGATTATGTGCACGGCGCACTGATTGACAAGTACCGCACAAATGACCGGCTGGCGCGGACATTTGTGGCATCGTCGGTGGTGTTTAATCTGGCGCTGCTGTTTTTCTTCAAATACTGGGACTTTTTCGCGGCGCAGTTCGGCTTGCCGGCACTCGGCCTGCCGCTGCCGCTCGGCATTTCCTTCTACACCTTCCAAACCATGTCCTATTCGATTGACGTGTACCGCGGCGAGGCCGAACGGCAGAGGAATCTGGTCAAATTCGGCGTGTTCGTGACCCTGTTCCCGCAGCTGATCGCCGGGCCGATTGTGCGCTACCGCGAAATCGCCGAGCCGCTTACACGGGGTGTGCGGCCGGACAGCCGCGATTTCAGCGCGGGTGCGCAGAGGTTCACGGTGGGTCTGTGTAAAAAAGTGCTGCTGGCCAACAACATCGGCAGCCTGTGGGACACCTTGCAGGCCAGCCCGCATCTGACAGTTGCGGGCGCATGGCTGGGCGCGGCGGCGTTTTCTTTACAGATTTACTTCGATTTTTCCGGCTATTCGGATATGGCGTGCGGTCTTGGGCGTATGCTTGGCTTCCGGTTCCCGGAGAACTTCCGCTATCCGTATACGGCGCGGTCGGTCACCGAATTCTGGCGGCGCTGGCATATTACGCTCGGCAGTTGGTTCCGCGAGTACGTCTATATCCCGCTGGGCGGCAGCCGTGTGCCTGCGCTGCGGCAGTATTGCAACATTTTCGCAGTCTGGGCGCTGACCGGTCTGTGGCATGGCGCCGACTGGAATTTCCTCGTGTGGGGACTGTATTTCGGCGTGCTGCTCGTGCTGGAAAAACAGGTGCTGCACGGCGTGCTCACCCGTGCGCCCCGCGCCGTGCAGCATGGCTATACGCTGCTTGTGGTTGTGATTTCCATGGCGATTTTCGCAAATCCGGGCAGTTTTGGCGGTTATCTCGGCAAAATGTTCGGCGGTGCGCCGCTGTGGAGCGCCGAGACCGGCTATTATCTGCGCTCCTATCTGCCGACGCTTGCGGCGCTCGTGCTGGCCGCGACTCCGCTGCCGAGGCGGCTGTTTGACGGTCTGCCGGAAGGCACACGGCAGACTGCGGGCAGTGTGCTGATGCTTGCGGGCCTTGCGGCTTCGACCGCATTTCTGGTCGCGGGCAGCTATAATCCATTCCTGTATTTCCGATTCTGAGAGGGAAAACAATGAAAAACATGCATGACAAAGTAAATACCGTGCTGTTCGGAGGCTTTTTGGGTGCGTTTTTGGTGGGCGGCGCGGCCTTGCCGGACAGAGCGTTTTCCGAACTGGAAAACCGTGCATTGCAGCAGCAGCCCGCCTTCACAGCCAGCGCCCTGCTGGCGGGCATACTTGCGGACGAGACCGAACGTTATCTGGCCGATCAGTTCATCCTGCGCGATGAATGCGTGGAGGCCAAAACCGTGATGGACGCCATCGCGGGTCGAAAAGAGTTCAACGGCGTATATTATGCCGGAGGACGGCTGATCGAGCGGGTGGACGAGCCGGACGAAACCAAGCTCGCCGCCAATATTGCAGCCGTCCAAAAGCTGGCGGCGGCGACCGATGTGCCGGTGACGCTTGCGCTCGTGCCCACGGCGGCGGACGTGTACCAAGACACGCTGCCCGCGGGTGCGCCGAGCGCTGACCAACAGGCGCTCCTGACACGGATTTCCCGGGAAACAGGCCTGCCGGCGGCTGACCTTGCAGAGCCGCTCCGCCGCCATCGGGACGAGTATATTTTCTACCGCACCGACCACCATTGGACCAGTCTGGGCGCGTATTACGGCGCGGAAGCGCTGCTGGACAGCCTTGGCCAGACCATCGCGCCGCTCGATTCCTTTCAGCCCGAGCGCGTGAGCGAGAACTTCAACGGTACGCTGTATTCTTCGTCGGGCGTGCGCACGGTGAAGCCGGACGCGATTGATATTTATGTTCCGCAGGGGAACGCCGAGGTCGAATCGTGGCGCAGCGGCGCACCCGAGCCGGGTACACTGTATGACCGCTCTTATCTGGACAAAAAAGATCAATATTCGATGTTTCTCGGCGGCAATCAGCCGCTTGCGGTCATCCGCACCGGCAATCCGGGCGGCAGGCTGCTGCTTGTGCGCGATTCCTACGCGGACAGCCTTGCACCGTTTCTGCTGGCGCATTTTTCTGAAATTCACCTGTTCGATGCGCGTTATTTTAAGCAGCCGCTCAGCACCTACATCGCACAGAACGAGATCGATCAAACCGTGCTGCTGTTCGCACTGCCGAACTTTCTCTCGGATACGAATTTACAGCTTGTGTGCCGGTAATCAGAGCAGGTTGGAATAGCTCGGGGTTTCCATCTCGGGCAGATGGCGCAGCATGGCGCGCAGTTCACGAAGCTGCAAAAGCGTCTCGCCGCGGTCCTCGTTGTCGAGTGCCTGCTGAGTGCGCTGGTACAGACGGTCGATGTCGTCCAGCTCGTTATGCCGCACAAGTGCGCTCAGCGGACGGCGCAGACGGTGCCATGCGGCATAGCTTTCATTCATTTTGCTGCGCGCATCGTCAAAGCT
This sequence comes from Butyricicoccus sp., assembly GCA_051868095.1. Taxonomy (GTDB): domain Bacteria; phylum Bacillota; class Clostridia; order Oscillospirales; family Butyricicoccaceae; genus Butyricicoccus_B. The sequence continues at coordinate 2,722 of JBJDZO010000328.1, forward strand.
GCCCGCTTCCAGCCGGTCAAATACCTCCCCGGCCAGGGCGTCCAGCTCAGCGGTGGTGCGGTCCACATAGCGGTAAGCGCCGAAGCAGCCGAAGGAAAGCACGACCAGCAGCACGGCAGCGGTAATGATTCGTTTCATGTCATCGCTCCTTTCGCTGAATGAACTGGTTGCCGCAGTCATCGAGCGTCATCAAAAAGACATCGCCAACGCACGGCACGTTGGCTTTTTTGAGACGTTTTTCAAGGTCGGAAACCTCCAGATTGAGCTGCCGCAGATTGCCGAGCACCGGCTTGCCGTCACAGACCACGATGAGCGGCAGCCCGGCATCGGACGGCTGAAGATTGAGCATCCCGGCCGTGACCGGCTGCTTGTCCGGCTTCAGAACATAGGAAAGCTGGCCGTTTGGCTCAATGACCGCGTATTTGAGGTCGGCCGGGGAGGCAATGTTGTTCTGGCGCAGCGCCTCCATCACTTCGTCGGTGGTCAGGCGCAGGTCGCGCATCTTGCGGGCGTCCAGCTTGCCCGAACGGATGATGACCGCCGCGCGGCCATTGAACAGGCGGCGCAGCCTCCGGCTTTTCAGACACAGGAAGGAAATCAGGATTTCAATGGAAATCAGCGTTGCAATCGGGACAATGCCCGCGAAAAGCGGCACGGTCACATCCTGCATCGGAATGGCGGCCAGCTCGGAAATCAGGATGGTGACAACCAGTTCGCTCGGCTCGAGTTCCCCGATCTGCCGCTTGCCCATCAGGCGCAGCGCGGCGACAATGGCCGCGTACAGGATAAAGGTGCGCAAAAAGGAAATTGACATAAAAATCGCTCCGTATTCGGTGGGATATTGGTTAGAATGACCGGAATCCGGCAAAATATGCGCGTGTCTTGCGCACGTTCTGCCGAAAATCAAAGAAAAGGTTGACATTTGCATCCGGCGTACTTATAATAATAAACAATTACAGAATTTCAAATGTGATGACCGGGGAAGTAACACCTTCCACACCCTTTCAGAGAGCCGTCGGTTTGGTGCAAGACGGCAGGGAGAAGCGCGTGAAAGTCGCCCGCGAACGGCCGTGCCGAACAGGGATTCTGCCCCAAGTAGACGCGGACGGCTGACCGCCGTTATACGGTTCGGTGCTCGTTTATGTGGGCACTGGCAGAGTGGCCGCGCTCGGCGCGGCAATAAGAGTGGTACCGCAGAGCATAGCCTTTGTCTCTTAAACGAGACGAAGGCTTTTATTTTTTTGTGCCACGTAGAGATTTGTCAAGATGAGTGAGGTTAGAACGATGAAACTGAATGGTTCACAGATTTTGTGCGAGGTTCTGGTAGAACAGGGCGTCGACACCATTTTCGGCTATCCGGGCGGCGCGGTTTTGAATATTTATGACGCGCTGTATCTGAACCGTGACCGCATCCATCATGTGCTGACCGCACACGAACAGGGCGCAGCACATGCGGCCGATGGATACGCCCGCGCAACCGGCAAAACCGGCGTTTGTCTGGCGACCAGCGGCCCGGGTGCGACCAATCTGGTCACCGGTATTGCAACCGCTTACATGGATTCGATTCCCATGGTTGCTATTACCGGCAACGTCGGCACCAGTTTGATCGGCAAAGACTCCTTCCAGGAGGTTTATATTGCCGGTATTACCATGCCGATTACCAAGCATAACTTTGTCGTCCGCCGCGTGGAAGAACTGGCGGATATCCTGCGCGACGCTTTCCGTATCGCACAGACTGGCCGTCCCGGTCCGGTTCTGGTCGATATTCCGAAGGACGTTACCGCGAACGTATGTGAGTTTGAAAACCGTGCGCCGCTGGATACGACCTGTCACTACGATGTGACCGAAAACGATCTGCGCCGCGTGGCGGATGCTATCAACAAGGCCGAGCGTCCGGTCATCTATTTCGGCGGCGGTGTCGCTATTTCGGACGCAGGCGAGCAGCTTGCGGCGCTCATGCACAAGGCCGGTATCCCGGCTTCGGGCACCATGATGGCCATTGGTTCGCTGCGCGACGACGACCCGCTGTATCTCGGCATGGTCGGCATGCACGGCAAGGTTTCGGCAGGTTTCGCTATCGACAAGGCCGATCTGGTGCTTGCGCTCGGCGCGCGTTTCTCCGACCGCGTGGCCACCGATCCGAACCGCTTCGCTCCCGAAGCCAAGATCATCCACGTCGATATCGACGCGGCGGAAATCAATAAAAACATGGCAACCGATGACTCGATTGTTTCGGACGCCAAAACCTTCCTCGAAGCTGTTATGCCCTATATCGAGGAGAACGAGCATCCCGCATGGCTGGCGCAGATTGCCGAGTGGCAGACCAAGCTGGACTACCGCGCCAAGGACGACGACAGCCGTCTGCGTCCCCATCAGGTCATCGGCGCGATTGCCGACCAGCTCGGCGACGACGGCATCATCGTTACGGACGTCGGCCAGCATCAGATGTGGGCCGCGCAGTACTGCCGCCGCAGCCATACCCGTCAGTTCCTGACCTCGGGCGGCCTCGGCACCATGGGCTACGGCTACGGCGCTGCCATCGGCGCGCAGGTCGGCTGCCCGGACAAAAAGGTCGTTCACGTCACCGGCGACGGCTCCTTCCATATGAACCTTAACGAGTGCTGCACCGCGGTATCGGGTGACCTGCCGGTTGTCACCGTAATCATGAACAACAGCGTGCTCGGCATGGTTTACCAGTGGCAGACCATGTTCTATCAGAAGCACTACGCGGCCACCACCCCGCACCGCAAGACCGATTTCGTCAAGCTGGCGGAAGCATTCGGTGCGCGCGGCGTGCGCTGCACCAATCTGGCCGAGTTCAAAACCGCGCTCGATGAGGCGCTGCACCACAACGGCCCCACCCTGATCGACTGCGTCATTGACTGTGAGGAGCGCGTGCTGCCCATGGTTCCGGCCGGCAAGTCGGTTCGTGATTACGTCATTGATTAAGGAGGAGCACGGTATGCAGAAGTATATTTTGTCGGTCATGGTCAAGAACAACGCCGGCGTGCTGGCGCGTGTGTCCAGTCTGTTCGGCCGCCGCGGCTTCAACATTGATTCGCTGACCGTATCCGCGACCACCGACCCGACCATTTCCCGTATGTCCATCATTGTCACCGGCGACGAGGCTATCCTCGAGCAGATCATCAAGCAGCTTTCCAAGCTGGAAGAAGCGCTCTGGGTGGAGCAGCTTTGGGAGGACGACTCTTACTGCCGTGAGCTGGTGTTTGTCAAGGTACTGGCGGAGAGCGCCGACGTGCGCGACAGCATCCGCGAGGTTGCCGAGGTGTACAACGCGAACATTGTCGAGTCCAACCACAACTCGATCATCGTGGAACTGACCGAGGTGCCCAGCCGCATTGACGCATTCCTGAACGTTATTTCCAACTTCGAGGTTGTTGAGATGTGCCGCTCGGGCGTTACGGCGATGATGAAGTGAATTTTGAGTGAGGAGTGAGGAGATAGGAGATAGGAGTTTCGGTATCGCGCACAGCGCGATGATAAAAATGTGTGCGCGCTTCCATCACTCCTACTTTCTACCTCCTAACTCCTAACTTGACTTTAGCTTTGTTATATAATTTAAATTTATATAAAAACCCACTATTCTTAGGGAGGAAACAAAAATGGTAAAGATGTATTACGATTCCGACTGCAATCTGTCCCTTCTGGACGGCAAGACCGTTGCCATCATCGGCTTCGGTTCTCAGGGCCACGCACATGCGATGAACCTGCATGATTCCGGCGTCAACGTAGTTGTTGGTCTGCGTCCGGGCTCCAAGCATGAGAAGAAGGCAAAGGACTACGGCCTGACCGTTATGACTCCGGCTGAGGCTGCTGCTGCCGGCGACATCATCATGATGCTGACCCCGGACGAGAAGCAGGCGGACATCTACAAGGAAGTTATCGCGCCCAACCTGAAGCCGGGCAACGTGCTGGCTTTCGCACACGGCTTCAACATCCACTTCAAGCAGATCGTACCGCCGGCTGACGTCGACGTTATCATGATCGCGCCGAAGGGCCCGGGCCACACCGTTCGTTCTCAGTATGTTGCGGGCGCAGGCGTTCCGGATCTGGTTTGTGTACATCAGGACGCTTCCGGCAAGGCAATGGATATCGCTCTGGCTTACGCTGCCGGCATCGGCGGCGGCCGTGCGGGCATTCTGGAGTCCACCTTCCGCACCGAGACCGAGACCGACCTGTTCGGTGAGCAGGCTGTTCTCTGCGGCGGCGTATGCGAGCTGATGAAGGCTGGCTTCGAGACTCTGGTTGAGGCTGGTTACGCTCCGGAGAACGCTTACTTCGAGTGCATCCATGAGATGAAGCTGATCGTTGACCTGATCAACGAGGGCGGCTTTGCCAAGATGCGTTACTCGATCTCCGATACCGCAGAGTACGGCGACTACCGCACCGGCAAGCGCATCATCACCGAGGAGACCCGCAAGG
>JBJDZO010000329.1:0-1625 GCA_051868095.1 Butyricicoccus sp.
GGCCGCATCTTCCGCAACGAGGGCATGGATACCAAGCACAACCCGGAGTTTACCACGGTGGAGCTGTATCAGGCCTATGCGGATTTCAACGATATGATGGATCTGTTTGAGGAGCTGCTCTCGTCGGCGGCGATGAAGATCCTCGGCACGTATGACGTGACATGGCAGGGAGAGGAGATTCATCTGGCGCCCGGCTGGCCGCGTCTGACGATGGCGGAGGCGGTCAAGCAGTATCTCGGCGTGGACTTCATGGACATTTCGGACGATGCGGAGGCGGTAGCCGCCGCGAAGGCGGTAGGCGTGGATATGGACAAAGTCGAGCCGACGTGGGGACATGCGCTGTATGAATGCTTTGACCAGAAGGTGGAGGGGCAGCTTATCCAGCCGACGTTCATCACCACACATCCGGTGGACGTGTCTCCGCTGGCAAAGCGCAGCCCGGCTGACCCGCGCCTGACAGAGCGCTTTGAGCTGTTCATCTGCCGCAGCGAGATGGGCAACGCCTTCTCGGAGCTGAACGACCCGATCGACCAGCGCCAGCGCTTCCAGAAGCAGGTGGAGCTGCGCGCCAAGGGCGACGATGAGGCCGGCATGATGGACGAGGACTTCATCAACGCGCTGGAATACGGGATGCCGCCCACGGGTGGACTTGGCATCGGCATCGACCGCTGCGTCATGCTGCTGTGCGGCGCATCGTCCATCCGCGACGTGATTTTGTTCCCCACAATGAAGCCAATTGAGACCTGATCAACCAATTCTATATAGGAAAGAAAAACATCACTGTTTCTGACAGTGATGTTTTTCTCTTGCGGCAGCAGGATGGGAAAGCGACTTGAAAAGATGCTGCGTTTCTGCTATAATAGTTCTAAATAGAACTATTTAGGGGGGGAAGCGTTGATATTCTGGGAAAACCAAAAGATTATAAGAGCGCTTTATACGCAGTGTACCAAACCGGTTTGCAACAGGTTTGGGCTGACGCAAATGGAATATGATATCATGATGTTTCTGCACAACAATCCGCAATATGACACCGCTGCGGACATCGTCAAGACACGGATGCTGACGAAATCGCACGTATCTGCTGCGCTGAAAGCACTGGAGGACAAGCGCTATATTGAAAGATCCCATCGGAACGGGAATCGAAAATCCGTCCATTTGAAAATTACCGGTGCGGCGGAGGCTGTCGTGATTGCCGGGGAAAACGCGCAAAAAAATTTTGCAGGGAAGTTGTTCAAAGGATTTTCGGATGCGGAATTCGCGCAGTGCAGAGCGCTGTTTTCCCGCATGTGTGAAAACGCCCGGAATGGCATTCAATTGGAGGTTTGAGCGTGGAGCTTTTTATAAAAATACTCGTATGCTTTCTGGCCGGCGCCGGCGCCGGAATCGGCACGGGCTTTGCCGGAATGAGCGCGGCAGCTGTGATCGGCCCGATGTTGATTACGTTTCTGGATATGCCCGCCTATTCCGCAGTCGGCATCGGGCTTGCCAGCGATGTGCTGGCGAGTGCGGTCAGCGCCTATACGTATAAAAAGAATCAGAATCTGGATGTCAAAAACGGACTTGTGATGATGGCCTTCGTCTTGCTTTTTACGATGGTTGGCAGTTTTGTTGCGAGCCTTGTTCCA
>JBJDZO010000330.1:0-7100 GCA_051868095.1 Butyricicoccus sp.
TCTTTCTTCATTTTTGTCTTTCTGCCGCTCAGCGTGATCGGCTATTTCACGCTGAACCGCCTCACCCGGCCGCGGTACGCCGATTATTTCCTGCTGGCCATGAGCCTGTGGTTCTATGGCGCAAACGATCTGCGTTCGCTGCCCGTCCTGCTCATCAGCATCGTGCTCAACTACCTGATCGGCTCGTCCATCCTGTCGTCCCCCTACCGGCGCACCAAATCGGCGCTGCTGGCCTGCGGCATTCTCGGCAATCTGCTCGCGCTCGGCGTGTTCAAGTACCTGAACTTCTTCCTGTCGAATGCCGCCCTCCTGATGGGACGCGATTATGACCCGATTCGGCTGCTGCTGCCGCTCGGCATCAGCTTCTTCACCTTCCAGCAGATTTCTTATCTGGTGGATGCCCGCCACGGCGACGCGCCCAACTATTCGCTGTCCGAATATGCGCTGTATGCGTCGTTTTTTCCGTATGTCACGAGCGGCCCGATTGCGTTCCATTCGGAGATCCTGCCGCAGCTTCGGGATGACCGCCGCCGCAAACCCTCGGCACGCAGCCTGTCCCGCGGCCTGACCGCGTTCTCCTTCGGCCTGTTCAAAAAGGTGCTCGTGGCCGACACGCTCGGCAAGGCCGCCGACTGGGGCTGGAACAATCTGGCCAGCCTCAATTCCCCGGCCGCGCTCGTCACCATCCTCGCGTACAGCTTACAGCTTTACTTCGATTTCGCCGGATACAGCGACATGGCTTCGGGTGTGGCGCTGTGCTTCAACATCGAATTGCCGATGAACTTCGATTCGCCCTACCGCGCACGCAATATCGCGGACTTCTGGAAGCGCTGGCACATGACCATGACCCGCTTCTTCACCCGGTATCTGTACATCCCGCTCGGCGGCTCGCGGCGTGGACTGGCGCGCACCTGCCTGAATACTTTTATCATCTTCCTTGTGTCCGGGCTGTGGCACGGCGCGGCGTGGACCTTCATCCTGTGGGGCGCGCTGCACGGCATCGCCATGGTGATCGGCCGCCTGATGAAAGCGCGTGGCGGCCGCCGCCTGCCCCTTTTCCCGGCATGGCTGCTGACCTTCGCGTTCGTTAACGTGTGCTGGGTGTTCTTCCGTGCGCCGAGCATCGCCGCAGGCGGACAATTGCTGTCCCGTCTGGTGCTTGGCGGCTGGAGCGCACTTCCCACCGGCCTGACCGGCTGCTTCCTGACCACCGAATTTTCGTCGCTCGAACAGTTTATCCCGCTTGATAACGCCCTGTTCGCTGCGATTGTCTGCGTGGGATTCCTGCTGGCCGCGCTCGCCGGCTCGATCTTCCCGCAGAACATGCAGCAGCGGCTGCTGCGGTTCCGGCCGAGCGTCCCGCTGTGCCTCGGCGCATCGGTGCTGCTGTTCTGGTCGGTGCTGTCGCTGTCCGGCGTGAGCACGTTCCTGTATTTCACCTTCTGAGGAGGCCGCTATGTACAAAAAATATCTGGCTGGGCTGCTGGCGGCTGTCCTGATGCTGCTGGCCCTGTGCGGCGCGGCCGTGTTCTATATCGACCCTTCCTTCCAGTACCACGCCCCCGGCACCCGCGGACTGAACGAGGTCTATCTAAACGAACGCTATCAAAACGCCGGACTCGCCAAAAATCTCGACTATGACACGGTAATCCTCGGCTCGTCGGTGACGGCGAACTTCCGCCCGTCGCAGTTCAACGAGCTGTTCGACGCCCAAACGGTCAAGCTGACCTTCCCGGGCGGCTGCTTCTCGGACTTCGAAACCGCGCTCAATCTGTGCTTCGACACCCACGACGTGAAGCGCGTGTTCTGGAGCATTGACCCCAAAATTCTCATGACCGACTACGGCGCCGAGCCGACCCCGCTGCCCGAATACCTGTACAACGCCAACCCGCTCGACGATGTAAAATACCTGTTCAATAAGGACGTTCTGCTCGAGCAGTGCGGGGAAAGCGTGCTCGCCACCCTCGCAGACGCGGAGCAGCCGCTTGACGATGCCTTTACCTGGGACTGGAAATATGAGTTTTCCCACGAGCATTCGCTGTGGAGCTACGTCCGCCCGGACTGGAACGAAACCCCCGAGCCCGCGGACGCTTACGACGCACAAATTGACCGCAATCTGAACTGCGTGCTGGCTTTTGTGGAGGCGCATCCCGACACCGAGTTTTACCTCATGACCCCGCCGTACAGCATGCTGTACTGGGATCGTGTGCTGCGGGACGGCAGCTATGCGGCCGTGCTCGCGCTGTATGACCGCCTGATGACCGAACTGCCGCAGTATGAAAACGTGCGTTACTACTGCTTTGCGGTTGATGAAGTGACCATCCCGCTCGGCAACTATACCGATGAAGTGCATTTCTCGGGCGAAATCAGCCGCTATCTGGCCGAATACATGGCGCAGAATGACGGCATGACCGAGGCAGACATTCCCGCCATGCACGCATTTTTCCGCGACCTTGTGGAAAACTATGATTTTGACAGTATGTTCCCCGAATCGGTACGTGATAACCCGCGCCGGGTACGCACACTGAACCCCAACTATTAAAAAGGAGGAATTTCCCATGTCCATCATTCATTTGACGCAGGAAAACTTTGACGAAACCGTAAACGCCGGTCTGCCGGTGCTCATCGATTTCTGGGCGGTCTGGTGCATGCCGTGCACCATGTTCTCCCCGATCATCGAGGAGGCCGCACAGAAGCTTGAGGGCCGCGCGATTGTCGCCAAGGTCAACATCGATGAGCAGCCCAGTCTGGCACAGCGTTTCGGCGTCATGTCCATCCCGACCGCCATCGTGCTGAAGGACGGCAAGGAGGTGGGCCGCTCGGTTGGTCTGGTGCCGCTCGACAACGTGCTTGCGCTCGTAGAGTAACAAAAACAGCCCTCTTTGGAGGGCTGTTCGCTTTGGGGAGGGATTTTTCATGCGCATTGCGCTGTTACAGACCGCCGTCTGCGCGGACGAATCAACCAACAGGACTGCGGCGGCACAGGCCGTCCGCTGGGCGGCTGCTCAGGGCGTGGACGCTGCTGTTCTGCCCGAAATGTTCTGCTGTCCGTATGAAACCACCGCATTCCCGGCCTATGCCGAACCCGCGGGCGGGCCGCGGTGGCAGGCGCTTTCCGCACTCGCCCGGGAATGCGGGCTGTACCTGATCGCCGGTTCCATGCCCGAGCTGGACGGCGGCAAAATTTACAACACCTCCTTTGTCTTTGCGCCCGACGGCACGCAAATCGCGCACCACCGCAAGGTGCACCTGTTCGATATTGCAGTGGACGGCGGCCAGCATTTCCGTGAATCGGCTACCCTGTCCCCGGGCCGCGGCGTGACCGTCTTTGATACGCCGTTCGGCCGCTGTGGGCTGATGATCTGCTACGACATCCGTTTTCCCGAATACGCGCTGCAAATCGCACAGGCGGGCGCGGACGTGATTTTTGTGCCCGCATCGTTCAACCAAACCACCGGCCCCGCGCATTGGGAGCTGCTGTTCCGCGCCCGCGCCATGGACAATCAGGTGTACATGGTCGGTGTGGCGAGCGCCCTCGACCCGCACGCCTCGTACCATTCCTACGGCCATTCCATCGCGGTTTCCCCGTGGGGCGAGGTACTCACCCAGATGGATACCGTGCCCGCGTGCCGCATCGTCGATCTCGACCTGTCCGAGCCGTCCCGTCTGCGACGGCAGATGCCCTTTGCCGAACACCGCCGCGCCCGCGATTCCCGCTGATTTTTTGCCTCTCCGATAGGAAAAATAGCCCTGTTTTATTTGATTTGCAAATCAAATTATGTTATGATAAAGGCAGCTATACTTTGATTATCAAATTATTTTCTCGGAGAGGAATGAGCATATGAATTTACCTGAGCTGAACATCGGCGGCCTGCGGGCACGCCTGCCAATTATTCAGGGCGGCATGGGTGTCGGCATTTCGCTGTCTCGTCTGGCGTCCGCGGTTGCCAATGAAGGCGGCATCGGCGTGATTTCGGGCGTGCAGATTGGTTTCCGCGATCCGCACTTCCGTGAAAACCCGGTCAAGGCGAATCTGAAAGCCATCGGTGAGGAAATTGCCAAAGCACGCGCCCTGTCCCCGCACGGCATCATCGGCATGAATTTCATGTCCATTGACCCCCATTACAGCGAATATGTGCGCGAAGCAGTCAAAAACGGTATCGACCTCATCATTTCGGGCGCAGGTCTGCCGCTCACACTGCCGGAACTGGTCAAGGACACCAAAACCCGCATTATGCCCATTGTCTCGTCGGCACGTGCCTGCCGTCTGGTGCTGACCAGCTGGCTCAAAAAGCATAACCGTCTGCCGGACGGTGTGGTGGTGGAAGGCCCGATGGCGGGTGGGCACCTGGGCTTCAAGCTGGATGACCTGCTTGCAGGCACCTATCAGAAGCTGGAAGATGCTCTCACCGACGTGATTGCTTATGTGCGTGACTTCGAGGTCAAGCACGGCGTGAAAATCCCGGTGATTGCGGCGGGCGGCCTGAACTGCCATGCGGACATCGAGCGTATGCTGAAGCTCGGCGCGGACGGCGTGCAAATGGGTACGGTTTTTGTGGCAACCGAGGAATGCGACGCAAGCGATGGGTTCAAGCAGACCTATGTGAACGCGAAACCGGGTGATGCACGCATTATTCTCAGCCCAACCGGCTTCGCGGCCCGTGCGGTCAATACCGATTTTGTTCAGCAGGCCTACGACCGCGGCGGCATTCCGGTCGAGCATTGCTTCGCCTGCATGCCGGGCATCTGCCACCCGGATACAACCCCCTACTGCCTGTCGAACGCACTGTTCCGGTCAGCGCGCGGCGAAGGCGGACTGGTGTTCTGCGGTGCGCGTGTGGACGAAATCAGGGAAATCATCACAGTGCCTAAGCTGATGCGCCGCTTAGCCGGACAAGCAGAATAAACTGGGTCCGGGGCGATGCCCCGGCGCGATCCAGCCGCGCAGGCTGGCCGCGCACCGCAGTGCGCGGAATCCCCTTAAAATCCGGCTTCGCTGGATTTGAACTTTCCTTGTATACAAAAACCCCGCTGGTCTGATACCAGCGGGGTTCTTTTATGTATTCGAGTTGGTGCCTACCTCGGGCTGATTAGCCTCGATACAGCTGCTTGCGGATGGGCATGGTGTGCCAGCCCAGACCCTGCATCACTTCGTCTACCTGCTTGGTCGCTTCACCGCTCCAGCCGTAGGAGCCGAACGCCAGACCAATGCGATCCTTGGGCTTCAGACCCTTCATGTACGTCAGGAACGCCGCGACCGTCGGCATCATGTTGTTGTTCAGCGTGGATGCGCCGATCATGATGAACTTGGCCTCAACAATGTCACCCATCACACGCGAATAATGCTCGTCGCGCAGGCAGTGCATGCTGACCTTCTTGCCCAGGCCTTCATACTCCGCCTTGATCTTCTGGGCCATTTCCTCGGTGGAACCCCACATGGAATCGTACACAATCACAACCTTGTTCGGGTCACATTCGTTCTTGGACCAGCGGCTGTATGCGTCCACGATCTGCGGGATAAACGAGCGCAGAATGACGCCATGCGACGGGCAGATCATGCCGATATCCAGCTTGGACGCCAGCTCCAATTCCTTCTGTACCTGAAAACCAAACGGCAGCACAATATTGCCGTAGTAGTCCATCGCACGCTCCATCAGGCGCTCCAGACCCATTTCGTCATCGAAGGTCTCGCCGGTGCAGACATGCTGACCAAACGAATCGTTCGAGAACAGAATCTTTTCCTCCGCCAGATAGGTCACCATGGAATCCGGCCAATGTACCATCGGAGTGGGTACAAAATGGAAGGTATACTTACCGGTGGACAGCGTGTCGCCCAGCTTTACCAGATTCCACTTGCAATCCTCCGTGCGGTAATATGCCTTGATGCCGGCCTTGGCGCCTGCGGTGCAGTACACTTCCAGATTCGGGTTGCGCTTCAGAATCTCCGGGAACGAACCGGAATGGTCCGGCTCAATGTGGTTCTGAATCAGCACATCGATTTTCTCAATCGGCACAACTTCTTCAATGTTCTTGATGTACTGCTCGGTAAACTTGGCCTTGACATTGTCAATCAGAGTGATTTTGTCATCGATGACCAGATAGCAGTTGTACGTCGCACCCTGCGGGGTCTGGTAGCCGTGGAAAATGCGCACATCGGGATCGACCGCGCCCACCGCATAAATGTTGTCACGAATTTTAATTGCAGCCATAAAAAGTTACCTGCCTTTCTTGATTTACGAATTGGGGTTCTGCTTGAGATAACAGCACTTCTTATACTTTTTGCCGCTGCCGCACGGACAGGGATCGTTCGGGCCGATCTTCTTGGCCTTGCGCACCGGTTCCTTCTTCAGCGAACCGTCATCCGCACCCGAAGCCGCGGTCTCCTTCGCCACCTGCTCACGCTTAGGCTCTTCGCGGGTACGTACCTGCGCCAAATAAATGGTGCGGACGGTATCCTCACGGATGGAATCGATCATGGCGTCGAACATGTCGAAGCCTTCGCGCTTATATTCCACAACCGGATCATACTGACCATAAGCACGCAGTCCAATGCCGTTGCGCAGCTCGGTCATAGCATCGATGTGATCCATCCACTTGCTGTCTACGTTGCGCAGCAGCACAACGCGCTCCAGTTCGCGCATGATCGGGCTGCCAAGCATCTGCTCCTTGGCGGCATATACCTCATGTGCGCGGTCCTTGAGCTGATTCTTGATCTGGTCAGGCGTCAAATCGTCCAGTTCTTCCGGTGTAAACTTGAAATCTTCCAGCCCGAGGAACAAACCAAGGAAGCGGCGGCGAATCTGCTCGATCATCTCTTCGGTGATGAGCTGATGTTCACCAATCGCGCCCTCAACGGCTTTGTCGATGGTATCATCGATCATGCCCGTGATGCTCGTGCTGACATCCTCGCCCGCGAGCACCTTGAGGCGCTGACCATAGATGATTTCGCGCTGCTTGTTCATCACATCATCGTATTCGAGGACGTGCTTACGGGTGGCAAAGTTGCGGGATTCAACCTTCTTCTGAGCGTTTTCAATCGCGCCGGACAGAATCTTCTGGTCGATCGGCTCATCATCCTCCAAGCCGAGGGAATCCATCAT
>JBJDZO010000331.1:0-7080 GCA_051868095.1 Butyricicoccus sp.
CCCTATGGTTATTGTACCATAGAGATGATCTTTACGCTACTTTGTCAACAGGTCCCTTATCTTACATTATCTGTTGTAAAATTGACAAACATGCTGTATAATTTCTACAGAAAGACAAAATGTGGAGTGATGTGCCGAAAAAACAAAAAAGACCTCCGGGGAGGTCTTTTTGCGCACACACTGTGCAGCCGTGCAAACGGCGATTTGAGAATTCTTTTATTTGAACTCGTAGTGTAATGGTTGAGGTCAATCAACACACCCACAAGATACCACACACCGGCGGAGGTTGTCAATATGGAAAACAAACCCTATTATCTCGGGCTGGACATCGGCACGGATTCGGTGGGCTACGCAGCGGCGGACGAGGCATATTGCCTGTGCAAATTCAAGGGTGAGCCGGTTTGGGGCGTGACACTGTTTGACGCGGCCAATCCCGCCGAGGAGCGGCGCGCTATGCGCGTGGCCAGACGGCGACTCGACCGGCGGCAGCAGCGTGCCGCGCTTTTGGAGGAACTGTTTGCGCCCGAGATCGGTGCGATCGACCCGGACTTTTTTCTGCGTCGGCGCGAAAGTGCCCTGTTTGCAGAGGATGCGGCCGCCGGCGTGAGACTGTTCGATGGCGGTCTGACAGATGAGGAATATCATCGGCGCTACCCGACGATCCATCACCTGATCTGCGAACTGATGGAAAGCGCGCAGCCGCATGACGTGCGGCTGGTTTACCTTGCGTGCGCGTGGCTTGTGACACATCGGGGACATTTTCTGTTCGATGCGGCGGAGGGCGCGGTGGACGATTTCGGTGTGGCATATGCCAAACTGTGCGACCATTTTGAGCTCGGGTGCGAGTGCCCGCTGCCGTGGGATACGGATGTGAGCGCAGATACACTGCTGGAGATCATGACGGCCAGAGCCGGTGTCAAGCGCAAACAGATGATGTTTACCGAGCTAATTTACGGAGGGAAAAAGCCGCCGAAAAAGAGGGATGAGGATTTCCCCTACAGCCGTGACGGCATCGTTTCGCTTCTGTGCGGCGGGAAGGCCGCGCCGAAGGATGTGTTCGACAACGCGGAATACGCGGAGATCGAATCGGTCAGTTTGGGCATGGACGAGGAAAATTTCGCGCGCATTTTGTCCGAGCTTGGTGAGGACGGTGAGCTTTTGCGCGTGCTGCGCGGGATATACGACTGCGCTCTTTTGACGCAGACACTGGATGGCTGCCGCTATATATCCGAGGCAAAAGTCAAGGTGTATGAGCAGCATGGGCGCGATCTTGCTTATCTGAAACGCATCGTGAAAAAATACGCGCCGGCGAAATACGACCTCATTTTCCGCGCGGAGGGCAAGGATAACTATGTGGCCTATTCGGGCAATGCGAAAAGCTGCAAAGCACCGGAGAGCGTGAAGCACGTCAAAAAAGAATCGCTCTGCAACTTTTTGCTGAAAAATCTGAAGGAGCTGCCGGTGGAGGAGACCGACCGCGCCGAATATGAGGATATGCTGGAACGGCTGCGGCAGTATACGTTCCTGCCCAAGCAGCGCGATTCGGACAACCGCGTCATTCCGCAGCAGCTTTATTACGCCGAACTTGACTGCATCCTGCAAAACGCAGCGGCGTATCTGCCCATGCTTGGCCGGTGTGATGAAAGCGGGCTTTCCGGTGCCGATAGAATTCGTGCGATCTTCCGCTTCCGCATTCCCTATTACGTCGGGCCGCTCAACCGCGCGGCAGAGAATAGCTGGGCAGTGCGCGAAAAGGGGAAGATATACCCGTGGAACTTTGACCAAATGGTCGATCTTGATGCCAGCGAGCAGGCGTTCATCCAGCGGATGATAAACCACTGCACCTATCTGCCTGGGGAAGAAGTGCTGCCGCAAAACTCGCTGCTGTACAGCCGCTACATGGTGCTCAATGAGATCAACAATCTCACGGTCAACGGCCGCAGCATACCGGTTTCGGTCAAGCAGGAGCTTGTGACGGAGCTGTTTGAAAAAAGCAGCCGAAAGGTCACGCCCAAGGCCATCCACGAATTTCTGCGATCGCGCGGCTGCATGGAGCCGAACGATGAGCTCGGCGGCATCGATGTTACGATCAAAGCCTCGCTGAAAAGCTATCACAGCTTTCGCCGCCTGCTAGAGAGCGGGACGTTGACGGAAAACGAGGTGGAGGACATCATCCGCCACGCGGCGTATTCCGAGGACAAAAGCCGTATGTCCCGGTGGCTGGGGCGGAAATATCCGCAGCTTTCGCCGGAGGACCGGCGGTATATCCTGCGGCTGAATTTGAAGGAGTTCGGCCGCCTGTCCGCAAGACTTCTGACCGGCCTGTACCACGCCGAGCCGGAGACCGGCGAGGCGCTGAGCATCATGGATATGCTGTGGCAGACGAACGAAAATCTGATGCAGCTTTTGTCCGCGCGGTATACCTTCCGTGAGCAGATCGACGCGTTTGCCGCCGACTATTATGCGGAACACCCGCGAACACTGTCCGAGCGGCTGGATGAGATGTACATATCCAATGCCGTCAAGCGCCCCATCGTGCGAACGCTGAAGGTCACGGAGGAAGTGGTGAAGGCGATGGGGCGGCCGCCGGAGAAGATCTTCGTGGAGATGGCGCGCGACAGCGGCGGCGAGCAGCGCGGCAAGCGAACGGTGTCGCGCCGACAGAAGATACTCGATCTTTATAAAACCATCAAAACGGACGAAGCCCGCGCGCTGGAAGCGGAGATCGCGGCCATGGGCGACATGGCGGATAACCGCCTGCAGGGCGACAAGCTGTTTCTTTACTATATGCAGCTTGGCCGCTGTATGTACACCGGCGAGCCCATCGAGCTGAGCCAGCTTGCCACCAAGGCCTATGACATCGACCACATCTACCCGCAGTCGAAGGTGCAGGACGACAGCGTTTTGAACAACAAGGTGCTGTGTTTGTCGTCAGCCAACGGCGCGAAAACCGATCGCTACCCCATTGATGCGTCCATCCGCGAAAAGATGCGGCCGTGGTGGGAATTTTTGCTGAAAAACAAGCTGATCGAAAAAGAGAAATTCAACCGGCTGACCCGCGCGACGGGCTTCACGGATGAGGAGCTGCACGGCTTCATCAACCGCCAGCTCGTGGAAACGCGCCAGTCCACCAAGGCCGTGGCGCAGCTGCTGGGCGAGCGCTATCCCGAAACGCAGATTGTGTATGTCAAGGCGGGGCTGGTGTCGCGCTTTCGGCAGGAGTATGAAATATTCAAAAGCCGCGCGGTCAACGACCTGCACCACGCGAAGGACGCGTATCTCAACATCGTGGTGGGCAATGTGTACCATGAGCGGTTCACGAAACGCTGGTTCGATGTCCGGCAGGATTACTCGCTGAATATAAGAGCGCTGTTCGGAAGACCGGTGACAGCCGGCGGCAAAACGGTCTGGCACGGAGAGGAAGATGTTGCGGCGGTGAAGAAGACCGCGGCGAAAAACGCCGTGCATCTGACGCGCTACGCCTTCTGCCGCAAGGGCGGGCTGTTTGACCAGCTGCCGGTCAAGGCCGGCAGCGGACTTGTGCCGCGAAAGGCGAACCTGCCAACGGAAAGATACGGCGGCTACAACAAAACGACCGCGTCGTATTACATGCTGGTCTCGTACACGATCAAGGGCAAAAAGGATATCATGTTCGTGCCCATCGAGCTGCTGTATGCCGATAAGATCGCGGCGGACGAAGCCTTTGCCCGCGACTATATTACGCGCACCATCTCGAACATCAACGGCGGCAAGAGCGTGGAGAACGTGGAGCTGCTGCTCGGCGGACGAAAGATCCGGATCAACACGGTCATCGAGGCGGACGGGATGCGCATGGTGCTGAAGGGAAAAGCTAACGGGGGCGCTGTTATCATTGTTTCTCCCAGTGTGCCGCTGGTTCTCGGCGCATCGATGGAGCGCTATGTCAAGCGACTGGAAGCCCTCGCTCAGAAGCGGCGGGAGGGCGCGGCTATCCTGCCGGACGAGAAGCACGACCACATCACGCGGGAAGAAAATTTAGCGCTGTATGATACTCTCTGCGGCAAGCTGACCGATACGGTGTTTGCCAAATGTCCGGGGAACATCGCGGCGACTGTTGTTAACGGGCGGGACAAGTTCGTTTCTATTTCTACGGAGGAACAAATCAACTGTCTGCTGAGCATCGTTTCTTGGTTCGGCAGTGCGCCAAGTTGCGATTTGGAAAGTATTGGAGGGTTTAAAAAGAGCGGAGCTAGAAATCCCAACTCCCGTCTTGCAGCATGGAAAAAGAACTATTCCGATGTGCGCATCGTGGACACGGCGGCCTCCGGCCTGTTTGAAACGCGCAGTGAAAATCTGCTGGAGCTTCTATGAGCTGGCGCACGGTGGTGGTGTCCAGCCGGTGCAAGCTGGACATGAAAATGGGCTATATGGTCATCCGCGGCGAGGACACGCGCCGAATCTTTCTCGACGAGATTGCGATCCTGCTGATCGAAAATCCGGCCGTGTCGCTCACGGGCTGTCTGCTGGAGGCGCTGGTGGAGCGGAAGGTGCGCGTGATCTTCTGCGACGGCAAACGCTCGCCCATGGCGGAGCTCGTGCCGTACCACGGCAGCCATGACTCGGCGCGCAAGCTGCGGCAGCAGATCGCCTGGGGCGAGGAGATCAAGGGGGTGGTGTGGAGCGCCATCGTGGCGGAAAAGATCGCGCAGCAGGCGGCGCTTCTGGCCGAACAGAAGCAGCAGCGCGAGGCGCTGATGCTCGAGTCGTATATCCCGCAGATCGAGTTTCAGGATGCTACCAACCGCGAGGGGCACGCGGCCAAGGTGTATTTCAACGCCCTTTTCGGCATGGAGTTTTCCCGCCGCGCGGAGGACCCGATCAACGCCGCGCTCAACTACGGCTACAGCCTGCTGCTTTCGGCCTTCAATCGTGAGATCACAGCCTGCGGCTATCTGACCCAGCTCGGGCTGCACCACGACAATGTGTTCAACCCCTTCAATTTAAGCAGCGATCTGATGGAGCCGTTCCGCGTTTTGGTCGACCGACGCGTGTTGGAGCTGGAATTTAGCGAACTGGACAAAAATACACGTTTGGCCTTGGTGGATGTGCTGAACGATGAAGTGACCATTCGGGATAATGCACAAACGGTGGCCAATGCCGTGCGCATTTATGTCAAAAGCGTGTTCGACACACTCCAGGAGGGCGATCTGTCGCGGCTGGCCTTTTATAAGATATGAGCTATCGATTTATGAGAATGATCGTATTTTTTGATCTGCCCACGGAAACGACGGAGGACCGGCGTAATTACCGCCGGTTTCGCGGGGGGTTAGTGAAAAACGGCTTCATCATGATGCAGGAGTCGGTATACTGCAAGCTGCTGCTCAATTCCACGGCCGACCAGACCGCGCGCGAGGCCATCCGCAAGATGCGGCCGCCGAGCGGCATCGTGCAGATCATGACGATCACGGAAAAGCAGTTTTCCAAAATCGAGTACCTGACGGGTGAATTTCACACGGATATCATCAGCACGGACGAAAGGACAGTGGTGCTGTGAACCTGGCGCATCCGCAGCTTGACCATGTGCTGTCCATCGGCGGCGACCGCGTGGCTACGCTGGTCATTGAACATCCGGCATTCTTTCGGGAATTTCTGCGGGACATTGACGGACAGATCGCCGGCGGTGAGGGCAAGACCGCGCTGTCGCGGGATAACAAAATACTGCCGTTTGACCGCCATGCGGAGATGATCGACGGCTTTCTCCATTTCACGCTCAGCCGCAAGCCGCTTTTGACGAAGTTGACGAACCGGCTGGAGGCGCTGGCGATGGAGGAGGAAAACTATGTCCGCACGGCAAAGCTCAGCGGCGAGGTGGAAAAATATATTATGGAGCTGGCCGAACCATTGCCATGCAGCATTTATTGTAGTAAAACGGAATTTAGCGGAGTGTTGCGCGCCGTTGGCGTGGACATCGTGGACGATCACGAAAGCGATCTGGAACGGCTTCTGGACTATATGGAGCTTACCCGGGAACTCGAGCGCGAGCGGTTGTTCATCCTTGTCAATCTCCGCAGTTACTATTCCGATGCGGAGGTGGAAGCGTTTTTCGCATCGGTTCTGGCTCATGAATTTCTCATTCTGCCGGTGGACAGCGTGTTCCGCGCGCGGCTTAGAAACGAGTGGCGTGTGACGGTGGATGACGATCTTTGTGAGTTTTAGCGTGTGTTTTGGCCTTTTTGCTCTCGCCTCTGCGGCGTTGTAGCGCCGTTTTCCCAAATTCGGATTTGGGATTTGAGGTTTGAGAGTAGTGTAATTTCGTAGAGGTCTAAAACCACGAAAAAAGGCCCGTTGTCACACTTGCCGTTTGAGAGTAGTGTAATTTCGTAGAGGTCTAAAACTTGACTGTCTATATGATACACCCGGACACCGTTTGAGAGTAGTGTAATTTCGTAGAGGTCTAAAACCACGGTCTGAATATGTGCGGTTTAAAGTGTGTTTGAGAGTAGTGTAATTTCGTAGAGGTCTAAAACCCAAGAGTTTGAGAGTAGTGTAATTTCGTAGAGGTCTAAAACCCAAGAGTTTGAGAGTAGTGTAATTTCGTAGAGGTCTAAAACCCCATATAGGAGGCATTGGGTCTACGTTCCGTTTGAGAGTAGTGTAATTTCGTAGAGGTCTAAAACCTGGGTGGAGGAAACCCCACCCAGCCCGCCGTTTGAGAGTAGTGTAATTTCGTAGAGGTCTAAAACATCCAGCGGTGTTATCTCCACTCCCGGTCGGTTTGAGAGTAGTGTAATTTCGTAGAGGTCTAAAACCGTCGGTGCCATAGTGCCACGCAGCTCCGTGTTTGAGAGTAGTGTAATTTCGTAGAGGTCTAAAACAAAGGAGCAGCCGCCGCAGGATATGCAGCCGTTTGAGAGTAGTGTAATTTCGTAGAGGTCTAAAACCCACAATGGGCGGTGCGTAGCAATCCAAAAGTTTGAGAGTAGTGTAATTTCGTAGAGGTCTAAAACTAGTCCCGAATATCGAATATTAGAAAGGATGTTTGAGAGTACCTCAATGCAGGTGGATGGATATAGTCTGGATGCGCAGAAAGACAAGCTAAAG
>JBJDZO010000332.1:0-7059 GCA_051868095.1 Butyricicoccus sp.
GCTTTTTATCATCCTCATCGTAGATCGTGAAGCTTTTATCGTAGCCCAGCCGCTCAATATCGCGGCGCAGAATGCGCAGACATGCGGTATGAAAAGTATACGCCCAGATTGCATCGGCATCCCGGTCGCCGACTGCACGAATCAGACGTTCTTTCAGTTCCCGGGCTGCCTTATTGGTGAACGTAATCGCAATCACTTCCCATGGCTTCGCCGGTTCCACCGCACATAAATATTCAGCACGCTGAGCATGCTCAGGCTTGGGGTCATTCAGGTATTCCATCAGAAAGATCAAATCTTCCTGTGTTGCGAAACCCGGCGCACGGTCGCTCTGTGCACCCTTGCCGAAACGCAGGATATTGATGATACGCTGAATGAGCACGGTCGTCTTGCCGCTGCCCGCACCCGCGAGGATCAGCAGTGGCCCTTCGGTTTGCAGAGCGGCTTCGCGCTGCATATCGTTGAGATACGAAAAGCGCTGTTCGATGATCGAACGCCGAATTGCGGCGTATTGTATATCAAATTTGGTCAGTTCCATGGTAAAATTTCCTTTTTGCCCGATTGATTTCTGGTATGATTATATCATAGTCCGCATTTTCCTGCAAGGTTTTGAAACATATGTTCGTATCCTACTTTGTACATTTTTTACTTGTCCAACAATATTACCGTTTTTCTGAACCAGTAGAAATCCAAAAGATCACAAAAGGCGAGTGCATCTGCACCCGCCTTTTCCTATGGCACCAGCTCAGCGCGCATACGTTCGACTGCACGCCGCTCAAGCCGGGAAATCTGTACCTGTGATACACCTAAAATCCGTGCACACTGCTGCTGTGTCAGATTTCTGCCGTACCGCAGTGCAATCACCTGCCCTTCCCGCTCAGGAAGTGCAGCAATCGCGGCCCGCAGCGCCAGTTTGGTAGTAATCTGTTCCTCAATCCCCTCGTCACCCAGCAGTTCTCCAAGTGCCGAACCATCCTCTCCAACTTCACGCTGCAAGGAATCCGTGGACTGCGTCGCCTGTCCGCACATGGCTGCTTCTTCAATGCTTATCCCAGCACGTTCGGCCAGTTCAGAAATCGTCACCTCACGCCCAAGTTCGGTTTCCATCTGATTTTGTACCTGCCGAAGCCGCACGGCCTGCTCCTTGACCGATCGACTGACCTTGACCGGCCCGTCATCCCGCAGAAAACGTCGGATTTCCCCGGCAATTTTTGGCACCGCATACGTGGAAAATTGAGTGCCATATGCACCGTCAAACCCGCGCACGGCTTTGAGGAAACCAAGACAGGCAAGCTGATACAGATCGTCCTGTTCCACACCGCGCCCCAGATATCGCCGTACAATCGACCAGATGAGGCCG
Organism: Butyricicoccus sp.; assembly: GCA_051868095.1. GTDB lineage: Bacteria > Bacillota > Clostridia > Oscillospirales > Butyricicoccaceae > Butyricicoccus_B. Next base: position 1,358 of record JBJDZO010000332.1, read on the forward strand.
CTATTCTGTTCAATCAGCGCCTCGTCTGCATCGCGGTCACCTGCCTGCGCCCGCCGGATCAGCTTCAGATTGTCGGTCACCGCTCCTCCTCCGCTGCACACCGCCCGTGAATCTCTTTGACCAGTGTGACAAGCGTGCCTTTGCCGACTGTGGAACGCACGCGCAGCTTGTCCGTAAAGCTTTCCATAATGGTAAAGCCCATGCCTGAGCGTTCCTCATCACCGGTTGTAAACATCGGCTGGCGCGCCTGCTCAATGTCCGGAATGCCGCAGCCCGAATCCTTGACCTTGATTTCTGCGATTCGGTTTTCAAGCAGCCGCACCGAAACCGTTATGTAGCCCAAGCGGTCACGGTAGCCATGTACAATAGCGTTCGTAACCGCTTCGGAAACGATGGTTTTGATGTCGTTCAGTTCTTCCACCGTTGGATCGAGCTGCGCTACAAAGGCCGCAACCGTCTGCCGCGCGAAACTTTCATTGACCGACCGGCTTTCCAGCTTGATGGACATTTTATTGATGACGTTCAGCATTGCTTTTCCCCTTTCCCATCGATAAAGGTCATCCGGCGCGGAAGCCCTGCCGCACGGAATACCCGCATGGCCTGCGGCGGCGTGCCGATGATCGTTAGACAGCGGCCTGTGCGTACCAGCGCACGATGCAGGTTCATAACAACCGCCAACCCCGAGGAATCCATGAAGGTCAAACCGGATAGATCCAGTGCAACCGGATCAACTGGATACAGCACAACCATATTTTCCAGATAATCAATCGCTTTCCGCGCTTCGTGATGTCCCAACTCGTCCCGAATGTGGACCAGAATGCCATCTCCCACCCGCTCGTGTGTGATTTGCATAGTCTCACCTCATTTTCCATACAAAAAGAGCCCGCAACCAAAGTTACAGGCTCATTTTACAGCAATTTACATTCCGTTTTTGACGTTTTATGTCATGCACCAAAAAATTTCTCTGCTTGTCCAACTAAATATAACGAACCACAAATCAGAATGGTATCTTCCGGAGCTGCCTGAGCGAGCGCAGCCGAAAAAGCATCTTCCGCATGCGGATAAATACCCTGAATGACTTCTGGCTGATCCAGCATTTGTGCGAGTTCTTCAGCCGCCATCGCACGCTCATTATCTGGCTCGGTTACATAGATAGAGTTACTTAACTTTTCAAGCGTAAATGTACATACCTTGACATTTTTATCAGCCACCATACCCATGACCAGGTGAAGCTTTCCATTAAAGTGCAGTGCGCCAATTGTACTTTCAATTGCCTTTACACCACCCTCATTATGCCCTCCATCCACGATAATTCTCGGATTTTTCCGCATTATTTCCATACGTCCCGGCATTTTTGCCAAAGCCAATCCACGTTCAATTGCTTCATCGGAAAGCCGCCATCCGCAAGCCTTTATAGCTTGTACAGTCTGTAAAGCCAAGCATGCGTTCTGTACTTGATGCGGACCGAGCATACATGTATGCCAACGGTGACCTTCCCACGTGAAGTCTACACCATCCAAATTGCATACAATATCAGACGCAGGCGTTGGAATCTGTACCATCGGGCAGGTCGCTCGAATGACTGCGAGTGCATCCTCCGGCTGACCAAATGCACAGACTGCCGCACTGCCCGGTTTCATAATACCGGCCTTTGTGCGGGCAATTTCGCCGGTTGTTTTTCCGAGCACTGCGGTATGATCGAGTGAGATCGATGTGATCACTGCGGCTTCGGGCGGGTCGATCACATTCGAAGCGTCAAACGAACCACCCAGTCCGGTTTCCAGAATCACGATATCGCAGTCCTGTTCCAGAAAATACAGGAACGCCATTGCGGTTACAAATTCAAACTCACCGATGTGTTCCCCTTCCGGCAGGGTAAGTGTACGCTCGGCAGCTTCCACACGATCGGTCAGACGAATAAGTGCCGCATCATCAATCATCGTTCCGTTCACGCGGATACGCTCGTGAAAGGTTACAAGAAACGGCGAGGTGAACAGGCCGGTGCGGTATCCAGCTTCCTGAAAAATCGATGCCAGCATCGCCGCCGTACTGCCTTTGCCGTTCGTGCCTGCGAGATGGATAAATTTCAGCTTTTTCTGTGGGTCACCCAACGCGGCGCACAGGGCACGGATACGGTGCAAACCATACTTCCCGGAAAACCGTCCGCGGGCATGGATACGGTCAGCGGGCGTCATCGAAAATCAGCCGTCCTTCCCACCAGCGTACCGGGTCGCCATGCTCATTGAGTACGCTCTGTATTTTATACTCGTTCTCACTGACCTGCATCAGCATTTCACTACCCGAATGCACGCCATCCGGCGCAGTGTAAGACGAAGTGATGATTCCGGGCAGAACAACGAACGCGCCCTCCAGCTCACCGAGCGCAGGATCCTGCGCCGTCCATGCCAGCTCCATCGGATTGACGGTCGCACGGATTGCATAGTTATTCTCAACATGCAGCGGCTCATCAAATGCAGCATCCAGAAAACTGCGCAGTGTCCACGTTTCGCCCGTGCGCGTTAACGTGACTTCTCCAGTCAGCGGCGCGGTCTTTCCCTCTCCAATATGGTAAAAACCTTCTGCACGCCAACAGCCGGATTTGAACAGGTAAGTATGTTCCATATTTATTTCTCCTTTGTATCTGTCCGGGAATTCCGGAAGAGCTTCTGCGTCAATCTGCTCACCGACAAATCCCCTTCTATGCCAAAAATAATCTTCGTAACCCATACAAAAAACAGCAGCACGGCAATCGGAATCACACACGTGGTAATGATCAGCACCGCAATGGCATCGATAAAACGGTTCAGCGCCTGCTCGGCCTTCTTAAGCATGCCGGATACGCCGCTTGTAATGGTTTCTCCGATATCAGAAAACCACTTTTTTATACCGCTTTCTTCCGATTTCTCGGCATCATCCATCTCCTCCGTGACCTGATCCGCAGTTTGCGCCGCTTCCTCAATCATCTGTTGCGTTTGGAAAGTCTCATCAATCAGACTGCTTACACCAAGGCTGGCCGGAACAATCAGACAAATCGCTGCTCCGAAGATTACCAACCGGAATACCAGTGTTTTGAGCCATTCCCAGCGCGTAAACAGCCAGACAATGCCCAGCACACAGGCTGCCGGAATCAAAAACCGAAACGTTGTATAACAGGTCATGGTCAGCAGAAACTTTTCCAGCAGGAGCGCACCAACCACAACCAGAAGATAACTGCTGAGTTCGGCAATCTGATTGGCAATCGGCGTGGTTGCATCGCCCGGGATGGCCGAGACCGCGATTGAAGTTCCTGCCGCTGCCGCAGTGAGTTCCATCACTGTGATTTTCTTTTCATCGAGTGCCGCGATGGATTTCGCATGCATCTCCGGCGACGACAGAGCATCCGCCGCCCAGAACATTGATACCAGCGCAATCACTGCCAGCAAAGCAACCGCAATCACCTTTTGTGCCGTTTGATTCTCTCTTGTCATAAGCGTATCTCCTATCGTCACTGTTTGTATATAAAACGGGCATATATAGCAAAACGGCATGGAACCCATACCGTTTTGCAACAAATCTTTTACTTCAGCGCAGCCAGGCTTGCATCCAGTTTTGCCATCAGTTCCTGATACTTGGCTGCCTTTTCGCGTTCCTGCGCGATGACTGCCTCCGGCGCCTTGGCAACAAAGCCCGGATTGTTCAGCTTTTTCATGACAAAATCGATGTCCTTCTGTACCTTGGCCTTCTCTTTTTCAAGACGTGCGCGTTCCTTCTCGAAGTCCACCAGTTCACCCATCGGCATATAAACCTGTGCGCCCTTGGTGACAACCGATACCATGGACTCAACATTTTCCGGAGCCGCGTCTACAAACTCGATCTCCGATGCATATGCCAGCTTGGCAAAGAACAACGAACCAGCCTCGTAAGCGTCGCGCTTGTCGGTCAGCAGAATAACCTGTGCCTTCTTGGACGGCGGAACGTTCATCTCTGCACGGCGAGTACGGATGGCACGAATGGTATCCATCATGGTCTCAACCTGCTCTGCCTCTGCTGCGAAATTCAGCTCTTCCTTATACTCCGGCCACTTGGAAACCATGACCGATGGGCCTTCGTGCGGCAGTGCTTGCCAGATGGTCTCCGTGATGAACGGCATGAACGGATGCAGCAGCTGCATAGTGCCCGACAGAACCCAGCACAATACCTTCTGCGCGTTTTCGTTGGCTGCCTTGTCATCCTTGTTCTGGAGACGCGGCTTGACAATCTCGATATACCAGTCGCAGAAATTATCCCAAATGAAGTCGTACAGTTTCTGTACAGCCAGACCCAGCTCATACTTGTCGAGATTCTCGGTGACCGCCGCGACGAGGTCGTTGAACTTGGAAACAATCCACTTGTCCTCAAGCGCAAGTTCTGCCGGCAGCTCCGCCTTGTCAATGGTCAGATTCATCTGAATGAAGCGGGATGCATTCCAGATCTTATTGGCAAAATTGCGGCTGGACTCTACCTTCTCGGTCGAGAAGCGCATATCGTTGCCAGGCGAGTTGCCGGTAACAAGCGTGAAGCGCAGTGCATCCGCGCCGTACTGATCGATGATCTCCAGAGGATCGATGCCGTTGCCGAGCGACTTGGACATCTTGCGGCCCTGGGCATCGCGCACCAGACCGTGGATATAAACGGTCTTGAACGGCTCTTCCTTCATCTGCTCCATACCGGAGAAGATCATGCGGGCAACCCAGAAGAAAATAATATCATAACCGGTGACGAGTACATTCGTCGGGTAGAAATACTCCAGTTCCTTGGTCTGATCCGGCCAGCCGAGTGTCGAGAACGGCCACAGTGCAGACGAGAACCAAGTATCGAGAACGTCCTCTTCCTGACGCATATGCGTACCGCCGCACTTCGGACAAACGGTAACGTCTTCCTTGGCAACAACCATCTCGCCGCAGTCGTCGCAGTAGTAAGCCGGGATGCGGTGGCCCCACCACAACTGACGGGAAATGCACCAGTCATGGACATTTTCCATCCAGCGCAGATAGGTCTTGGAGAAGCGGTCGGGAACAAACTTGACGCGGCCGTCGTTGACAACATCCATTGCAGGCTTTGCGAGCGGTGCCATCTTGACGAACCACTGAGCCGAGGTCATCGGTTCTACGGTCGTACCGCAGCGATAGCAGGTGCCGACATTGTGCTCATGGTCCTCGATCTTGACCAGATAGCCGCCCTCTTCGAGGTCCTTAACGACTGCCTTGCGGCATTCGTAGCGATCCATGCCCTCGTACTTGCCGCCGTTTGCGTTGACGGTAGCGTCCTCGTTGAACACCAGAATCTGCTCAAGGTTATGGCGCTGACCCATCTCGAAGTCATTCGGGTCGTGGCACGGCGTTACCTTCACGCAGCCGGTACCGAATTCCATATCAACGTACTCATCGCCGAAAATCGGGATTTCGCGGTTCATAATCGGCAGGATACAGGTCTTGCCGATGAGGTGCTTGTAGCGCTCATCGTTCGGATTCACTGCTACGCCGGTATCGCCCATGAAGGTTTCCGGACGAGTGGTTGCAACAACCAGTTCACCCGAACCATCCGCCAGCGGATAGCGGATATGCCACAGCTTGCCCGGCTGGGTCTCGTACTCAACCTCCGCATCCGACAGCGCGGTTGCGCAGTGCGGGCACCAGTTGATGATACGATGACCCTTGTAGATCAGACCCTTTTCGTAGAGGTTC
>JBJDZO010000333.1:0-7052 GCA_051868095.1 Butyricicoccus sp.
GTCAGCGCCATGGAAATGCCTGCGCCGAACAGCTGGCCGGTGGTCTGCGCGTCCGGACGCAGCTCTTTTGCGCGCGGCCACAGCCACGCATACCGCCGCCGTACATACAGCAGGCACAGCACGACCGAAACCGCCTGCGCGGTGACGGTGGCGAGCGCCGCGCCCTGCACGCCCATCTTCAGCACGCACACGCACAGCAGGTCCAGGCCGACGTTGAGCAGCGCGGCGAAAATCAGCACGACGAGCGGCGTCACCGAGTCACCGATGGCGCGCAGCACCGCCGCACACATATTATAGCGCATGGTCACGACCGCGCCGAGCAGGATAATGCGGAAATACGCGGCCGATTGGCCGATCAGCTCATCCGAGGTATTGAGCGCGCGCAGCAGCGGGTGCAGCCCAAGCACGGTCACTGCGGTCAGTGACAGCGAGAAAATCAGGCTCCATGTAAAAATCGCGCCCACCGAGCGGCGTACACCGTCGCGGTCGCCCGCACCAAACCGGCGCGCCGCCGTGATGGCAAAGCCGTTCGCAAGGCCCATCAGCAGGCCGATCATCAGGGAATTGATCGAATTGGTTGCACCGACCGCGGCCAGCGCCTGATCGCCCAGAAAGCTGCCGACAATGCGCGTGTCCGCGAGGTTATAGAACAGCTGAAACAGGTTGCCGAGCAGCACCGGCACCGCAAACTGCAAAATCAGCCGCAGCGGCCGTCCTGTGGTCAAATCCTTCATAATCTGCCTCCTGTCCGGAATCTTTCACAGATATTAAGGATACAACTTTTTCCGGGCGGCTTCAATGGTCAAAATCGCAGGTTTTTACCGGATTTTCTCCGGCTTTTTCGGGGGATTTTCATTTTTTCCCGTGGACAAACTCCTCCAGAAAACAATGCGCCAGACTGCCTTGCCGGATCTCCCGGCAGGCCTGCTCCAGCGGGAACCATTCTGCCCGGTCTACCTCAGCCGTCATGCCCTCCAGACGATCATCCGCAGCCACACAGGTAAAATTGAGCATCAGGCTGTTGCTGTGCGCAAAATATTCGCTGCGGTTGTAATGCACCTCGGTCAGCTCCAGCCCGATTTCCTCACGCACCTCGCGCCGCACCGCATGTTCGGCGTTTTCGCCCTTGTTCACGTAGCCCGCTACCAGAATGTACGATGGCCGCCCATACTGCTGAATGAGCAGCACCTGATCCCGCGTGGGATTCAAAACAATCATAATCACCGCCGTGTTGAACACCGGAAACCGGAACGCTTCGCAGTGCGGACAGTAGGGCACCATGCCCTCGTTCTCGAGATACCGCTCCTCGAGCTTTGTCCCGCACTCCATACAGAATTTCATGTGCTTCGCCTCTTTTTCGTCGGAATGGTTACAGTATACCCCAATTCCTTCCGCTCGACAACCGCAAAAAAGTCAGGCTGTCCGCCTGACTTTTTTTCTGTAAGATTTTCCGGTGGTTACGTTACTCTCCCGCCCGTCAGGGCGCAGTGAAGTTTCCCTAAAGGACGGACAAAGTCCAGTCTTTGCTTACTTTCTTTTTCCAAAAGAAAGTAAGTCGGCGGAATCGCGGGCGAGCAGGGCAAGGCGGGAATCCTCGAAGGATTCTTCCATACCCAGCAGCCCCAGACCCGCGCCCTCGAGCGTGTGAATGAAGTCCTCAAAAATCGCCGGGACGTCCATCAGCGGTTCGGGCTGGGTTCCGTCATGGTCGGCGTTGATCAGCCATACCTTGTCGTCGCGCACTTCCAGTACGCCCTTGGTGCCGACTACGCGCACGCGGTCGTCGCCATGGGTCGGCGCGTTCGCCGGACGCAGATAATCGGCGCTCACCTGTGCGCATACGCCGCCCTGCATGGTCATCATAAGCTGCGATGTGGCTTCCAGATCGCCGTAACCGCCGTTTCCGACCGTCGAATGCGCGGCAAACACCGCCTCGACCGGCAGCGGACACATGTACCGGATAAAATCAATGCCATGGATGGCAACCCACGGAATCAGGCCGCCCTGCTTGGCGCGGTCGCGGAAAAAATCCGCACGGGTGCCCAGACGGTAGGACTTCTGGGCGGACAGCAGCCGCACTTCCCCGACCGCGCCCGCTTCCACCAGCTTGTGCGCGGTGTAAAACCACGGGTCATACCGCGCGGTCTGCATGGCCCAGAGCACGCCGGGCGCGGCATCCGCGGCAGCGCGCACACGCTCCAGCCCCTCGAGCGACAGCGCAAGAGGCTTGTCGCAGTAGACATGCAGCCCCTGCCCCAGCGCCCAGATGGTCATGTCCTCGTGGTCGCCGTACTGGCCGTCGATTACCAGCACATCCGGCTTGGCCTCGTGCACCATGGTCTGATAATCGGGATATTCCGCCGGGTGCAGACCCAGTTTTGCGAAATCCTCCAGCACCTCGGTCATCGGCTCGCCGTCCCAAGTACGGCACCAGCCGGCAATTTCCACCTGCGGCAGACGCGGCAGCGCGCGCGTTACGGTTGCGGCGTGGCCCGAGTTGCCCGCAATGCACACACGAATCATTCGGCAAATCCTCCCTTTTCAAAGCGTGCGCCCGAAAACGCCGTATAGCCCGCCAGTTCGATGGCGTCCGGCGTGCAGGCCCAGTCCAGCCCCAGCTCGCTCGGCAGCAGGCCGGTTTCAAAGCAGCGCCATGCCTCATCCGACAGACCATCACGGAACAGACCCGGCTCAGGGTCGGATACGCGGCGCAGGCCGGGCAGGGTGTGCACGTGCGCCTGATCAAACAGCGCGTTGGATACGGTCAGCTGCGGCCGGACGGTGTCCGCCGTGCACGGGATGTTTACCGTGCGGTCGATGGCCGCGGCCAGCATGGTGCGCAGCTTCTGCGCGACATGGTATTCCCCAAGCGCCGCGCCGTAGTTTTTGGTGGTGCCGTCCGTGAAAGCTGCAACAATTTCCGCCGAATCATCGTTGCCCGACGCGGTCACAACCGCGTTTTCGAACTCGTAGCGCAGCACCGGATCAATGTTCCTGTCGCCCGAATGGGTGACGGCCAGATACAGCGCACAGCCGTTTGCAAAGCGGCCCTTGAGGAAGGCGGTGTCAAAGGTTTCGATGCCTTTGCCGTTGTACAGCTCAGCCGAAAGCTCGACCGGCATGGCCGCTGTGTCCATGGTTTCACCCAGCACAAAGCAGGCGTTGTGCAGATAATGCGCGGTCGCGTTGGTCACAATCGAGTCCAGCACCCAATGGCCTTCGGCGTTTTTCAGATGGCCGCGCCACGGGCTGTTATAGTAGCTGTCGTACCGCTGCCACGAGACATAGCAGCGCAGGCTTTTAGGCGCGCCCAGCAGCCCGGACTGAATATCCCGCTTGAGATCGAGAATGGGCTTGCAGAACGACATCTGGAAGCCGACGCCCAGCCGCCGGCCGGTTTCCTGCTGGACGGCGCGGATGGCCTCCATGTCCTGCAGAAGCGGCGCGATGGGCTTTTCGCACAGCACATCCGAGCCGTGCCGCATGGCCGCGATGCACTGTTCCCGATGCATGTGGATCGGGCTGGCAATCAGCACCAGATCGGCATGCCCGACCGCGTAAAATTCCTCCGGGGTGCGATAAAACGGCACGCCCGCCGCGCGCAGCTTTTCATAACGCGGCACGCGCTCATAAAAGGGGTCAATCGCCGCGACCAGTTCATAGCTGGCCGGATCAACAAAGCGCTCCAGCAGACCAAGGCAGTAATCGCCGTAGCCGCCCGCGCCGATGATTGCAAGTTTTGTCTGTTTCATGGAGATCCCGTCCTTTCCCGAACTTCTGCATTCATTGTACCGCATCGGATGTATGGCCGGTCATAGACAGTTGCGGGAAAATCCGTCAAACTTGCGTTTGCTCCTCGCGGTAGCGCAGGGGCGTGCGTCCGGCGTCACGCTTGAAGGTGCGGATAAAGTTATTCACATCGGTAAAGCCCGCACGGTAGGCGACTTCCGCCACCGGCAGGCTGCTTTCGGCCAGCAATTCCTTGGCATAGGCCACGCGATGCAGCACCAGATACTGCTTGGGGCTGTATCCGGTCGCGTCCTTGAAGCGGTGGGTCAGGTAGCAGGGCGTCATAAACACCCGCGCAGCCAGGTCGCTGATGGACAGCGGCTCGGCAAAATGGGTTTCAATATACGATTGTACCGCGAGCACGGCAGACGGAATTTGTTTGACCGTCTGCATGGCGGACGGGGTGCGCTGGAGATAGACCAGCAGCTCGGTGACAAGGCTCAGGCAGAGCTGCTCGGTGAATGCGCCGGGCGCGGCGGTTTCGGCGCTCAGCGCATCGAAAATCGTGCACACCCGGTCAAAATACGCCGACAGGTCAAACCGGTGGCAGAAGCCCTTCGGGCGGTTGCGCAGCGGGGACAGCAAGCGGCGGTCGCCAATCAGGTGCTCGAGCCGCGTCGGGTCAAGAATCACGTAATTGCGCTCGTATTCCTCGGTGCGCACCTCGAGCGAATGCTCCTCAAACCGGCCGATCACCATCAGGTCGCCCGGCCCGGCGCTGTACTCCGCATCGTCAATGCGGATGGAAATCGCGCCCCGGCGCACAAAAAGCAGCTCACAGGCGTTATGAAAATGTATGCGAATGGTGCAGTCGCTGCGTTTAAAGCAGCTTTCGAGCACCAGCGGTGTCTGTTCCTCCATGGTGTGTCCCTCCCCGGAACTGAGCAAAAATGACGTATGACAAAGCAAACGGATATGATTCTTGCATGCAGCAATATTATATCATGGAATCAGCGAAAGCAAGCAAAATTTTTCGAACGCTGCGGCGCACGCCCGCATTGCCCGAAAAGGAGGAGTATCATTTGACGCACAAAAAATTCAGCTATCCGACCAAAGAGGCGCTGAAATCCGAGATTTCCGCCCTCGGTGTGGACATTCCGCTGACCGATGACCTGTCCCCGCTCAGCCGTCCGGTGAGCATCGGCTCCCGCACCGCGGCGAACGCCATCGCCATTCAGCCGATGGAAGGCTGCGACGGCACGGCGGATGGTCGTCCGGGCGAACTGACCCTGCGCAGATATGACCGATTTGCGCGGAGCGGCGCGGCGCTGATCTGGGCGGAAGCCTGCGCAATTGTCCCCGAAGGACGCGCCAATCCTCGCCAGCTCTGGCTGACTGATGCCAACCTCGACGACTATAAGAAATTCGTCGCGGACATCAAGGAAACCTGCCGGAAGGAAAACGGCTTCGAGCCGATTGTTATCCTGCAAGCCACCCATTCGGGCCGCTACTCCAAGCCCGAGGGCGTGCCCGCCCCGCTGATCGCCTACAACAACCCGATTTTCGAGGGAAATACACCGATTGCAGCCGACCGCATCCTGTCCGACGATTATCTGTTCTCGCTCGAGGAGAAGTTCGGCAAGACCGCCGCGCTGGCCGAGGCCGCGGGCTTTGACGGCGTGGACATCAAGTGCTGCCACCGCTACCTGAACAGCGAACTGCTTTCGGCTTACGAGCGTCCGGGCGCGTTCGGCGGCAGTCTGGAAAACCGCACCCGCCTGCTGGTAAACGGCGTGCGCGCGGCACAGGCGGCCACGAAGGGCGATTTCATCGTCACGTCCCGCCTGAACGTGTACGACGGCTTCCCGCATCCCTACGGCTGGGGCGTTGCGCCCGAAACCGGCACCACCCCCGACCTGACCGAGCCGCTCGCTCTCATCGGCCGTCTGCACAAGGAACTGGGCATGGAGCTGCTCGATGTCACCATTGGCAATCCCTACTTCAATCCGCATGTCAACCGTCCGTTCGATATGGGCGGCTATGTGCCGGATGAGCACCCGCTCGAAGGCGTGGCCCGCATGGTTGCCTGCGTCGGCGCGGTACAGCGCGCATATCCCGAACTGAAGGTCATTTCCTCCGGTCTCAGCTATCTGCGTCAGTGGTCGCCCAATCTGGCGGCTGCCGAGCTGGCAAACGGCATCTGCTCGATGGCGGGCTTTGGCCGCGAGTCGTTTGCATACCCGGATTTCCCGAACGAAATCTTCAAAAATGGCGCGCTTGACCCCAAAAAGTGCTGCATCACCTGCGGCAAGTGCACCGAACTAATGCGCGCCGGCTCGACCGCGGGCTGCGTCATCCGCGACCCGGCATACCTGCCGATTTACCGCCGCGATGTACTGAAGGAGGCCCAGGCATGAAGAAGATCGCGCTTGTGACCGGCTCCCGCCGCGGTATCGGGCTGGGTATCGCCCGCGCGCTTGGCCATGCGGGCTGGTTTGTGGTGGTCTCCGCGACCGCGCCGCAGGCCGATGCGCTGGTGGACGAGCTGCGTGCCGAAGGCATTGACTGCGTCTACCGCAAATGCAACATCGCGGAAGCCGCCGACCGCGCAGACATCCTCGACTGGATTGATGAGACCTATGGCCGTCTTGACCTGATCGTCAACAACGCGGGCGTGGCGCCCGCCGTGCGGCTCGACCTGCTCGAAACCACCGAGGAAAGCATGGATCGTCTGCTGGACATCAACCTCAAGGGCACATTCTTCATGTGCCAGCTGGCTGCAAACCGCATGATTGCCATGCAGGGCCGCGGGCTGGATGAGTACACCCCGCGCATCATCAATATCTGCTCGATGTCGGCCTACACCTCGTCGGTGAACCGCGGCGAATACTGCGTTTCCAAGGCCGGCCTGTCCATGGTCACCATGCTGTTCGCTGACCGTCTGGCCGAGTACGGCATCCCGGTGTTTGAAGTCCGTCCGGGCATCATCCGCACCGATATGACCGCGGGCGTGACCGAAAAGTATGAAAAGCTGATCGCGGAGGGTGTCACCCCGATCAAGCGTTTCGGCACTCCGGCAGACGTTGCAAACTGCGTGCTTGCGGCAGCGGGCGGCCTGCTCGACTTCGCAACCGGGCAGGTGCTCAACGCCGACGGCGGCTTCCACATCCGCAGACTGTGAGGCTGCCCATGGAACAGACCACCCTCTCCCTGTCCGGCCTCACCCTGCCGGTCTATGCGCTCGACGCGCTTGTGATCGGTTCGGGCTGCGCGGGCTTCAACGCCGCCGACTGGCTGTATGACCTCGGCCGGCGCGACATCGC
>JBJDZO010000334.1:0-7052 GCA_051868095.1 Butyricicoccus sp.
TTGGACAGGGGCACGGATTTCGCGGTGTTGGGCGGTTTTCTGCTGTTTGCGGCGGATGGCCAGTGCGCGTTTGACTTCGACTTCCATCGCATCCTTGCTGACGCCCGCCATCTGTGCGGCACGCCCGGCATAAATCTCGCGTTCAATGTCGGTGTCGATGGTCGCCAGCATGCGCGCGGCTTCGCGCAGAAATTCAATGCGCTGCTCATCCTCCTCGAGGTCATATTTTGCAGCGATGGCTTCCAGCCGGAAGGCGTTGTGATTTTCACTGCGCTCGATCAGGCGGCGGAATGCGTCCGGACCCTTTTCGCGGATAAACTCATCCGGGTCTTTGGCGCCGGGAATTTTGAGTACTTTGACGTTCAAATCGGCTTTTTTAAGAATATCAATCGCACGTTGGGACGCGGCTTGTCCGGCCCCGTCGGCGTCGTAGGAAATGACGATGTTTTTGGTATGTCGGGCGATGATACGCGCCTGTTCGTCGGTCAGCGCGGTGCCGAGCGAAGCAACCGCCGAATCAAATCCGGCCTGATGGAGCGCGATGACGTCCATATAGCCTTCCGCCAGAATGAAATAATCGCTTTTGGTCTTGCGGGCAAGGTTGAGAGCAAACAGATTGCGGCCCTTATGAAAAATCGTCGTTTCGGGCGAGTTGAGGTACTTTGGCTTGCTGTCATCCATGACGCGCCCGCCGAACGCGATGACGTTGCCGCGCTGATCGATAATCGGGAACATAACACGGTTACGGAACTTATCATACAGATTGCCCTTTTCGCTGCGCGCGGCCAGACCGCAGGCGAGCAATTCTTCTTTGGTGTAGCCCTTAGCGAGCATAGCGTCCATGGTTGCAAAAAACGAATCCGGCGCGTAGCCCAGCCCAAAATTGTTCATGATTTTGCGCCGCAGCCCGCGGTTTGCGAAATACTGCTGCACCTTGGCGTTTTCCGGCTTCCATAGCTCAGCATAATAGAATCGTGCCGCATCGCGCATCAGATTCAGCAAACGTTCCCGTTTGCGTCCGGCCTGCGGATCGCGCTTGTCCTCCGGAATGGGGAGATTACACTGTTTGGCGAGAAAGGCCACCGCGTCGGGAAATTCCAACCCTTCGGCGCGCATAATGAAGGAAATCACGCCGCCGCCCGCGTGGCAGCCGAAGCAGTAAAAGATCTGTTTATCCGGCGACACCGAAAAGGAACCGGATTTTTCGTTATGGAAGGGACAAAGCCCGAAATAGTTTGCGCCGCTGCGCTTAAGCTGCACGTAGCGCGATACCACATCCACGATATCGCTGCGTGCGGTCAGCTCGTCCAGAAAGGACTGATCGAAGGCCATGAAATCCCCCCTTCAAAAAGTTAGGAGTTAGGAGATAGGAGGTAGGAGTTATGGAAGCGCCGCAGGGCGGCGCAAATGGAAAGCCGCGCTTTGCGCGGAACCTTACCTCCTCACTCCTACTTCCTCACTCCTCCCTCCAGATTAGTCCGTGAGTTTGTTCCAGCTTTTCGGAATGAAAAGCCGTTTATAGGTTGCAATCGAGTAGCGGTCGGTCATGCAGGCGATGTAGTCGCAGGCAACGCGGGCCTGACTGTCGCCTTCGCCGATCAGGCGGCGGTAATCGGCCGGAAGCTCGTCGATGTGGTCGTAAAAATACAGATAGAGCGACTTGAGCATGTTGCGGGCACGTTCTTCCTCGTCCTGCGCGGCTGTGCCGGTGTAGACGTGGGCAAACATGAATTTGCGCAGCTCAAGCATGGCGTCCAGAATATCCGCGTCCATGCCGATGTCGTGTTCACGCGTGCCGTGATCGATCATCGCAGTTACGAGCGTGTCAATGCGCCGGCCGTGGGTTTCGCCAAGCGCGGTGCGGAGTGCCTGCGGAATGTCCTCCCGGCACATCAGTCCGCCGCGGATGGCGTCGTCAATGTCGTGGTTGATGTAAGCGATGCGGTCGGCGAAATGGATAATGCGGCCTTCCGGGGTCGCGGCCTGTGCACTGCCGGTATGGTGCACGATACCGTCGCGCACTTCGGCGGTCAGGTTCAACGGTTCGATGCGATCGACCATGCGCAGGCTCTGCTCATTATGGCGGAAGCCTTCCGGGCAGACTTCATTGAGTGCCGCTTCGCCCGCGTGCCCGAACGGTGTGTGACCGAGATCATGGCCGAGCGCAATGGCTTCAGTAAGGTCTTCGTTGAGACGCAGGGCACGCGCAACCGTGCGGCCAATCTGCGCGACTTCCAGGGTGTGGGTCAGGCGGGCACGATAGTGGTCGCCCTCCGGAGAGATGAAAACCTGTGTTTTGTGGGACAGGCGGCGAAATGCCTTGGAATGAATGATGCGGTCACGGTCGCGCTGGAAGCAAGTGCGGTTGGGGCAGTCGGTCATGGGACGCTGCCGGCCTTTGGAAGCGGAGGCAAGTGTTGCCCAGTTGCATAGGGTTTGCGTTTCCTGCGCTTCGATGCGTTCGCGGATCGTCATATCCAGAATCCCTCCCCACTCAGGCGAAATCATCTTCTGATAAATAATACGCGGGAAATGGGGAGAAACCCTTTTCCTTTCCGCGATTTTTTCTGCAAAAAATACGATTTGTGAAAAATAGCGTGTGATGAGAAAAACAAGTCTTCTTATTTTGTGTTTTTTGTCAGATGGAACGGCAGAAAATTGCCGAAAAAAGGATTTCCGTTGGCAAAGCATGCGAAAGGTGCTATAATAAAGGCAATGCAAAATGAATTTCGCCCGCTGGAATGTGCGGGATGGATAAGGAGAGCAAAATGAAGAAAATTTCTTTGATTCATGGCCCGAATCTGAACCTGACCGGAAACCGTGAGCCGGGAATCTATGGCCGCGACACGCTGGCCGCCATCAACGAGGACGTTGTGCGCAAATGCGAAGCGCTCGGCTGGCAGTGCGTAGTATTCCAGTCCAACTCCGAAGGTGCGCTCATCGACCGCATCCATGCGGCAATTGATGACTGCGATGGTATTATCATTAACGCGGGCGCATACACCCATTACAGCTATGCCATCCGTGACGCGATTTCCGCGACCCGTCTGCCGTGCATTGAAGTACATATGTCCAACGTGCACGCGCGCGAGGAATTTCGTCATCATTCGACCATTTCTGCCGTATGCGCGGGCGTGATTGCGGGCTTTGGCAAAAACAGCTATCTGCTCGCCGTGGATGCGCTGAAGGGGATTCTGGGATGATTGCAAAGATTCGCAGTGCCATGCGTGAGTTAGGCGCGGATGCTGTCCTGCTGACGAGCGAGCTGAACCGCCGCTATGCGACCGGCTTCCATTCGACTGCGGGCGTGGCATATATTTCCGAAAAGCACGCGGTGTTTTTCACCGATTTTCGGTATATTGAGGCTGCGCGTGCTGGGATTCAGGGTTTTGATGTGCGTGAACCGGGGAAGGGAATGTCCTATTCGGCGGTGGTCAATCGGCTGCTGGCGGATGACCATGTGAAAACCATTGCGCTGGAGGACGACAGCCTGACGTTTGCCGAGTACACCCGCTGGCAGGACAATCTGATGGCGAAGGCGGTGCCGCTCAATGGCATGATGAACCGTCTGCGCATGATTAAGACCGAGGCTGAGCTGGAACACATCATCGCGGCGCAGCGCATTGCCGAGCGTGCGTTTCTGGAGGTGCTGGGCGATATTCGTCCGGGTGTGACCGAAAAGCAGATTGCGGCCAAACTGACCTATCTGATGCTGCTGTACGGCGCGGAAAACATGTCGTTTGACCCGATTGTGGTATCGGGTGCGAACTCGTCCAAGCCCCATGGCGTGCCGGGTGACAAGCTGATTGCCGAAGGCGATTTTGTGACGATGGACTTTGGCTGCATCGTGAACGGCTATTGTTCGGATATGACGCGCACGGTTGCGGTCGGCTATGCGACCGACGAAATGGCGGCGGTGTATGATATTGTACTGCGTGCGCAGAAGGCCGGTATTGCGGCGGCGCGGCCGGGTGTCACCGGAAAGGCTATCGATCAGGCCGGTCGTGACCTGATCGAAGCCGCGGGCTACGGCGATTGTTTCGGCCACGGCTTTGGCCACGGCGTTGGGCTGTTTATCCACGAGGAGCCGACGGCATCACCGCGTTGGGACAAGCCGCTGGATGACGGCGTGGTGCTGACGGCCGAGCCGGGAATTTATCTGCCGGGAAAGTTCGGCGTGCGTATCGAGGATATGCTGTATCTGACCGGCAATTCCTGCCGGAATCTGACCGAAGCGCCCAAGGAACTGATGATCCTGTAAAAATGACCGAACGAAACCCCTTGACGGAAGAACTTCTCGCCAAGGGGTTCTTTTTATGCGATGCCGAAGAGGTTTTTACCGTTTTCGGTAGTCTGTCGGATGACTTCCTCCAGCGGCAGTTCCTTGATTTCAGCAATGGCCTCTGCCATGCGGTACACGTACAGCGAAGAATTGCGCTTGCCGCGGAACGGTTCGGGCGCCATGTAGGGCGCATCGGTTTCGATCATCAGGCGGTCAAGCGGCACAGCACGCACGACTTCCGCCGCTTTTTTGGCGTTTTTATAGGTGACAACGCCGGTAAAGGATAGATTATAGCCCAGTTCCAGCAGGCGCATGGCAAAGTCCACCGAACCGGAATAGCAGTGGAACACGCCGCGCACACCGGGGTGCTGTTCGACCACAGTTAGGCTGTCCAGATGGGCTTCGCGGTCGTGGATGATAACCGGCAGCGCCAACCGTTTGGCGAGCCGCATCTGCGCGTGGAACAGCTCAGCCTGAAAACGGCGCTCCTCGGGATCCTTGATCCAGTAATAGTCCAGACCGATTTCGCCGATGGCACGTACGCGCGGGGAGGACTTGGCCAGATCTTCAAGCTGCGGCAGGTCGCGGTCGATGTCCGCGCCTTCAATGTTTTCCGGATGGATACCGACCGCGGCGTAGACATGCGGAAAGCGCTCGGCATAGCGGACGGCTTTGCGGCTGGTTTCCAGATCGCAGCCCGGGTTGAGAATCAGCCCAACGCCGTGTTCCGGCATGGACGCAAGCAACTCGTCGCGGTCTGAGTCAAATTTGTCATCGTCGTAGTGGGCGTGGGTATCGAATAACATGCTGCTCAAATCATCGTACCATTGGCGCCCCAGTTCGGGAATTCGGACAGGGTGATGTAAACATTCTTCTTGGAAAGGCCGGCCTGCTGCTCCATGACGTCAAACGCGGCTTCGATGAATGCTTTTTTGTCCTCTGCGGCTGCGGTGCCGTAGATTTTGACGTCCAGATATGCGCCGTCGCAGGGCTTGCCGCCGTAATACAGCGAACGGCCGTCCGCGATGTCCACCATCAGGCTCTTTTCGACTTTACCCGGAATGACGCTGATCTTTTCGCCCAGCCCAGCCTTAATAGCTTCTTTTTCCTGTTCATTCAGCACACGGCTGATATTGACTGCGATATACGGCATAACTGCACCTCATTACAAAAGAATTGATACTCTTATTATACCGGTTTTTTGGAAAAAAGCAACCAAAAAGCCCGCCGGAGGGCGGGCTTTCCGTTTACTTGTCGATAACCGGGATTTCAGTCGTATCCTTTTCGTCGAGGTTGTTCAGATAATGCTTGGTTTCCTTGGCGATTACGCCCGAGAGCAGCAGAACCGCAACAAGGTTCGGGATCGCCATGAGTGCGTTGAGGATATTAGCGATGGTCCAGACCAAATCGAGAGACAGAACCGAACCGATGACGACGATGGCGATGAAGATAATCTTATACGGCAGCATGCCCTTGGAACCGAACAGGTACTCACAGCAGCGTTCGCCGTAGTACGACCAGCCGAGGATGGTGGAGTATGCGAAGGTGATGATGCCAATGACCAGAATGAACGGGCCAATGACCGGAATCTGCGAAAACGCAGCCGTACTCATCTGACCGCCGTTTTCGATCATATCCATGTTGATCTGCGGGTTCTTCATAATGGTGGTGGTCAGGACAAGACCAGTCATCAGGCAGACAACAACGGTGTCCCAGAACGTACCGGTCGAAGAAACGAGCGCCTGACGTACCGGGTTGCGGGTCTGCGCCGCGGAAGCAGCCAGCGGAGCAGAGCCCATACCGGATTCATTGGAGAACAGACCGCGTGCAATACCATACTGCATTGCAAGACGGATACCGCCGCCGACCAGACCGCCGGCAACTGCGCCGGGCTGGAATGCCAGCGAAATAATCGCCTGAAGAGCCGGGATGATGTAGTCATGGTTGATGACCAGAATAAAGATACAGCCGATGACATAGAATACGGCCATAAACGGAACCAGTTTTTCACAAACGCTAGCGATCGACTTGATGCCGCCGATGATAACGACAGCGGTGATGATACCGAATACGATGCCGACTGCAATGCGCGGGATGTTCAGCGGCACATTGCTTTCAATAATCTCCGCGATGGCGTTGATCTGGGTGCCGCAGCCGATGCCGAACGAAGCCAGCAGAGCAAGAGCGGCAAAGATGACGCCCAACCACTTGAGACCGAGACCGCGCTCAAGCGCATACATAGCGCCGCCCTGCATGCGGCCGTCCTTGGTTTGAACGCGATACTTGACCGCAATCAGGGATTCGGCATACTTGGTCGCAATACCGAATACACCGGTCAGCCAACACCACAGAATCGCGCCGGGGCCGCCGAGATAAACCGCTGTGCCGACGCCGACGATGTTGCCGGTGCCGATCGTGGAAGCGAGGGCAGTAGTCAGTGCCTGAAACTGGCTGACTTCACCGGGGGAGTCCGGGTCTTTGGTAACCGACAGCTTGATGCCGGTGAGGATTTTGCGCTGGATAAAGCCTGTCCGAACGGTCATGAACAGGTGCGTGCCAAACAGCAGGACGATCATCGGGATGCCCCAGATTGCGCCGTCCAGCCAATTGACGAAGTTGGTGAATGCTTCCATTGGGTTGTTTCCTTCCTTCTGTTTATTTTGTGAATAAAAAATAGCACGGGCTAATTTTTTGTAAAGAATATCATGCGGAAACAAAAAAGAGCGGGAATACTCCCACTCAAAAAAGATAAGAGCCTGCCCGTCGCCAT
>JBJDZO010000335.1:0-1609 GCA_051868095.1 Butyricicoccus sp.
ATGAAAATCATCGAGGAGTGCGCTATCCCGCAGACACGTGGCTTGGGGTCGTCCTCGGCCTGCACAGTAGCGGGCATTCTGGGCGCAAATGCGCTGCTTGGCAACCCACTTGACCGCGAAAACATTATTGATCTCGCGGCATCCATTGAGGGCCACCCGGACAACTCCACCCCGGCCATTCTGGGCGGCTTCTGTGTGGCGCTGCTCGAGTACGGCAAGGTGTGGAGCGTCCGCGTTCCCATGAACGGACAGGTCGATTTCATCACTTTTGTCCCGGATTTTGAGCTGTCCACCGAAAAGGCGCGTGCGGCGCTGCCCAAAACCATCGACCACCACGACGCGGTGTTTAATCTGGCGCGTGCGGCGCTGCTCGCGGGCAGTTTGACCACCGGCAAGCTGGAAAACCTCGGTGTCGCGGTCGGTGACTGCCTGCACCAGCCCTACCGCTTTGACCTGATTCCGGGCGGGCGTGAGGTCATGCACGCGGCCAAAGCCATGGGTGCGCTCGGCGCGTTTATTTCGGGCGCAGGCCCGTCCATCATCGCCGTGGTAAATGCGCATGACAAGACCTATCTGTCCCGCGCACAAATGTACTGCGAACAGCACTTCCCGCATTGGACGCCCATCCGGCTGGTGTGCGACGAAGTGGGCGCGGTAGTATCTGAAGTTTAATTAGTAATTAGTAATTAGAAATTAGGAATTGCGGGTGCGCGCTCCCGGCGCGATTCAATTGCCGCGCGGGGCGCGGCTTCCGAAATTACTCATTACTCATTCCTAATTATTCATTCCCCAGTGTGGAAACCATAAGGAGGAAAATAAATTGAGTCTTATCGTTCAGAAGTTCGGCGGCACCTCGGTTGCCAATACCGAACGCATCTTCAACGTGGCCGATATCGCAACCTCGGCCTACAAGGAGGGCAATCAGGTGGTTGTCGTCGTATCCGCACAGGGCGACACGACCGATGACCTGATCGCCAAGGCTGCTGAGATCAACGATCGTCCGTCCAAGCGCGAGATGGATGTGCTGCTGTCCACCGGCGAGATGATTTCCATGTCGCTGCTGGCGATGGCCATCCAGAAGATGGGCTATCCGGTTATCTCTTTGACCGGCTGGCAGGCGGGTATCGAAACCGATATCAACTATTCCGAGGCACGCATCCGCAAGGTGACTGCCGAGCGCATCCGCTCCGAGCTGGACCGCAACCGTATTGTCATCGTTGCAGGCTTCCAGGGCATCAACAAGCAGGACGATGTCACCACGCTTGGCCGCGGCGGTTCGGATACCACGGCGGTTGCTATCGCGGCATCGCTCGGCGCCGATCTGTGCCAGATTTACACCGACGTAGACGGCGTATATACCGCTGACCCGCGTCTGGTATCGGATGCACGCAAGCTGTCCGCAATTACTTACGACGAAATGCTCGAACTGGCCAGCCTCGGTGCGCAGGTACTGCACAACCGTTCGGTTGAGATGGCCAAGAAGTACAATGTTGATCTGGAGGTTGTCTCCAGCTTTACCCGCAATCCGGGTACCAAAGTCAAGGAGGGTTCCAATATGGAGAAGATGAATGTAAGCGGCGTTGCCCGTGATAATAACTGTGCCCGTGTT
>JBJDZO010000336.1:0-7035 GCA_051868095.1 Butyricicoccus sp.
CGCTCGGCGGCGCGGCGTTCGCGTTCATCGGCATGGTGTTCCTGATCGTCTACGGTATGACGCTGGAATTTCGGCTGGGCGGCGTGCTGCTCGCCGGGCACACCGGCAGCCGGCAGATGCTGCTGCTCATCTACGTGATGACCTTCTTTGGGTTTGCGGTCAAGGCCGCGATTTTTCCGTTCCATGGCTGGCTGCCCGCGGTTTCGGTCGCGCCTACGCCGGTCACTGCGCTGCTGCACGCGGTCGCGGTCGTCAAATCGGGCGCGTTTGCCGTGCTGCGCCTGACCTATTTTTCCTTTGGTGCGTCCTATCTGTTCGGCACATGGGCACAAAAGGTGGTCATGGCCGGAACGCTGATTACGATTGTCTATGCGTCCAGCCGGGCGCTCAAGGAGACCCATTTCAAGCGGCGGCTGGCCTATTCGACGGTCAGCAACCTGTCGTATGTGCTGTTTGCGGCAACGCTTATGATTCCGGCCGGACTGGCGGCCGCGCTGTGCCATACGCTGTGCCACGCGGTCATCAAAATCGGCGCGTTCTGCTGCGCGGGCGCGGTGATGCACCAGTCCGGACGGCAGTATATCTATGAACTGGATGGCATTGCGCATAAGATGCCGTTTGTATTCACCTGCTTCACGGTGTCGGCCATCGCGCTGCCGGGCATCCCGCCGCTTGCGGGCTTCCTCAGTAAATGGCACATCGCCGAGGCTGCGATTGAGTCCTATCAGCCGCTTGCGCGGTTTGGCGTGGGCGTGCTGCTGTATTCGGCGCTCCTGACCGCGATTTATATGCTGACCGTAGTGGTGCGCGCGTGGTCGCCGCAGAAAGACGGCTCGATGGACAACATTCACGACCCCAATTGGTATATGAAGCTGCCGCTTGCGCTGTTTGCGTTCGGCGTGGTTGTACTCGGCCTGTGCGGCGCACCGATCGTGCAGCTGCTGCGGCAAATCGCTCTGGGGCACTGGTAAGGAGGGAACGGCAATGCTTTTACTGATTCTGGTTTTGTGGCCGTTCGCTGCCGGTCTGCTGGCCTTCCTGCTCGGCGGGAAGAGTGCCCGCGTGCGTGACGGCTTTGTGCCGCTGGCGGCCTTTGCGGAGCTGGTGCTTGCGGTGCTGCTGTGCATGCGGGTGCTGCACGGAGAAGCGCCGGTTTGGTCGTCCGCGCTGTGCGGCGCGGGGCTGAAACTCGCCGCGGACGGTTTCCGTACTCTGTGGGTGACGGCGGCTTCGTTCGCGTGGCTGTGCTCGTGCGCGATGGCGCCCGAATACCTCGCCCACGGCGAACACCAGAGCCGCTACCATCTGTTCACCTTTGTGACGCTCGGCGGCGTGGTGGGCGTATTCCTTGCGGGGTCGCTGTACACGCTGTTCGTGTTCTTTGAAATCATGTCGCTGGCAAGCTGGGTCTGGGTCGCGCACGAGGACGACAAAAAGGCCAGCTACGCCGCGGACACCTATCTGGCGGTTGCGGTCATCGGCGGTCTGGTTCTGCTGATGGGTCTGTTCCTGCTGAACCATCTCGCGGGGACGCTGGAACTGTCCGGACTGGCTGCGGTCTGCGCAGAGTACGCCGGAAGTCCGGTGCTGTATGTCGCCGGGGCGCTGCTGCTGCTCGGCTTCGGCGCCAAGGCGGGTATGTTCCCGCTGCACTTCTGGCTGCCGATGGCCCATCCGGTCGCGCCCGCGCCCGCGTCGGCGCTGCTTTCGGGTGTGCTGACCAAATGCGGCGTGCTCGGCATCCTGATCCTCGCGGCCAATCTGTTCCCGCAGAACCTGCGCTGGGGCGAAGCTGTGCTCGGGCTGGGCGTTGTGACCATGGTGCTCGGCGCACTGCTCGCGCTGTTTGCGGTCGATCTCAAGCGCACGCTGGCCTGTTCGTCGGTGTCGCAGATCGGCTTCATTCTGGTCGGCTGCGCGCTGCTCAGCCTGCTTGGAGACGAGCACGGGCTGGCTGCCGCGGGCGTGCAGCTGCATATGCTCAACCATACGCTGATCAAAACCACGCTGTTCCTTGCGGCCGGTGTGTTTGCGATGAACTGCCACACGCTCGACCTGAACGAGCTGCGCGGCGCGGGGCGGAACAGTCCGCTGGTGCTCAAGCTGAGCTTCCTGATCGGCGGGCTGAGTGTGGCAGGCATTCCGCTGACGAGCGGCTATGTAAGCAAGACGCTGCTGCATGAGGGCATTGTGGAGTATATCGCGCACGCTGAGCATCTCGCCGGGATGCAGCTCACGCCGCTGCACATCGTCGAGTGGCTGTTTCTGCTGTCGGGCGGCATGACGCTCGCTTATATGACCAAGCTGTTTTATCTGCTGTTCCTCGCAAAGCCTGCGAATACTCGCGCACGGCTGCGGATGGGGAAGCTCGCCGCCTTTGCAGTCAGCGCGCCCGCGTGCGTGCTGCTTGTCCTCGGGCTGACGCCGCACCAGACCATGGACAAACTGGCCGGGGCGGGGATGATGCTGTCCGGCCTGCACGCACCCGAACATACCGTGCAGTATCTGTCGCTGCTGAACCTCAAGGGCGCGGCCATTTCCATCTCCATCGGCGTGATTCTGTACACGTTCATCATCTGGAAATGCCTGATGCCGCAGGGCGTGCTCAAGAACGCATGGCCGCGGTGGATGGATCTCGAGCGGCGGGTATATCGTCCGGTGGTCATGGGCTTGCTGCCGTTTGTGGTGGGCTGCGTATGCCGCTGCCTCGATTACCTGACCGACGCGGTCATCACGCTGCTGCGCGTGACCGTGCTGCGCAGTGTCGGGCCGGGCCGCCGTCCGGTGACGCGCTACTGGCTGGCCGACCATCTGGGCCCGCTGCTCGACCGCTTTGCGCGCCGCAAGGGCCATGCACACCGGTCGTTTGTGTTCTCGCTGGCCGAGTGGCAGGAGGAAACCGCGATTACCAGCCGCCTGATCGGTGCAAGTTTGTCGTTTGGTCTGCTGATGTTCTGTGTCGGCCTGACGCTGACGCTGGTGTATCTGCTGGTATAAACAAAATCTCTGACGACCGCGGACTTGTTTTTGAGACCGCGGTCGTGGTATACTAAAGATGCAGAACATCTGTCCGGGGAGGGAAGCGCATGGCACGGCACGGGTTCATCCGCACAAAAGAGGAGATCAAGTTTCTGATTCTATATGCAACAGGGTTTCTGCCGTTTCCGGTCGAGCTGGAAAGCATTGTGGATCTGTGTACGTGGTGCGACGAGGGCTTTGGGTACTTTGAACTGAAGGAAGCCTTCGACGAGATGCTGACTACCGGGCATATGGCGGAGCCGGAGCCGGGGCAGTACGCGATTACCGACAAGGGCCGCGAAACCATGGAACTGTTCGAAAAGAACCTGCCCTACACCGTGCGCGAGGCGGCGCAGCAGTCGGCGCTGCGCGTGGTGCAGAAGCTGCGGCGCGACGCAGCAATCACAACGAAGGTGGATGAGCTGTCCGAGCATGATTTGCTCGTGACCATGACCATGCAGGATGTGTTTTCCATCCAAATGAATGTGGTCAACCGGGCGCAGGCCAGTCTGCTTGAACGCAACTTTCGGGAGAACGCCGAGAAGATTTATCAGGTGCTGCTTGGCGCAGTGACCGACGATTACAAGAAATAAAAAAATCCGCAGGGAGCATATTTCCCTGCGGATTTTTTTATTCCGAGATTTCAGCCGGCTGACGCGCAAGCGCGACGCGCTGCCAACGGCCCATTTTGTAGTAGATGACGCTCAGCAGCGTGCCGAAAATCCAGCCGAACGGATACGCCAGACAGATCGAGTAGAATCCCAGCATCCGGGCAAAGATGTAAGAAAAAATGACACGCAGCGCAAGATCAGTGAAGGTGGTGGCCATGAACTGACCCATGACACCGCCGCCGCGCAGGACGCTGTCACACGAGTTTTTCACGCCGATGAGCGTATAGAACGGCGCGACGATGTGCAGAAAGCGTGTGCCCTGCTCGATGACTTCTTTCTGGTAGGAACCGCTGACGAATGCGCCCATGAGCTGATCGCCAAACAGGAAAAAGATCAGATTGATGACCAGAATCAGCGCTTCGGCAATCCAGATCGAATATTTCAGTCCTTCGCGGGCGCGGTCAAGACGGCCTGCACCGATGTTCTGTGAGGCAAACGAGGTCAGCGCGGTCGGCAGAGTATTGATGAGCACACAGGCAAAGGTGCTGATTTTGAGCGCGGCCGCAAACGCCGCGACCGTCACCGAACCCAAATCGTTGATGATGCCCTGCACGAGGAAAATGCCGATGGATACAAACGACTGCTGACAGATGGACGGCACGGCTACACCGGCCATAATCGGCAGCAGACTCCAATTGAAGCGCTGTACCGGTTCTTTGGTCTCCAGCTTGCGGATGCGGCGCATCAGGGTCAGCGTGGCCAGAATGGACGATACGCCCTGCGCGAGGAAGGTCGCCCATGCGAGCGAGAGGACGCTGTTTTTGATGAAAACGAATACAAGGTCAAGCGCGATGTTGAGCACCGACGAGAAAATCAGGAAATACAGCGGGGTACGGCTGTCGCCGAGGGCATTGAAGACCGCGTTCGCCGTGTTGTACAGGAACACGAACAGCACGCCTGCGAGATAGACATACAGATACAGCAGCGATGAATGGAAAATCATCGTCGGTGTGCCGATGACACGCAGCAGCGGCTTCATGATCAGAAAGCCGAGCACGGTCAGGGTGAGCGCAAGCACACTCAGCGAGATGAACGCGGTATAGACTGCACTTTTCACGCCCGCGATGTCCTTTTGTCCAAAGCGCAGCGAGACCACAACCGAGCAGCCGACCGAAGCGCCAGTCGCCACCGCGAGAAACAACACAGTGGCCGGATACGCGGCGCCGATGGCTGCGAGTGCATCGACCGAGATGAGCTGTCCGGCGATGACCGAGTCTGCAATGTTGTACATCTGCTGGAAAATCATGCTGATGAGCATGGGCAGCGAAAACTGGATCAGTATTTTGAGTGGTTTTCCCACTGTTAAATCGTTCATTCTTACGTCCCCCTACCGATGAAAAGGGCGAAATCCACACGCTGCGGGATTTCGCGGTAAACCTGTACCAGTATAGTCCGATACGCACAAAAATTCCATGGTGTTTTTCGTCAAAAAAACGAAAATATCCATGCGTATTCTTGATAAGAGTGCGGAATATAGAAAAAGCCTTTCCGAAAAAACGGAAAGGCTTTCAGATTTTATGTTGGATTAGTCCTCGAACAGCGGGGTGGAGAAATAACGCTCCGCGGTATCGGGCAGGACGGTGACAACGCGCTTGCCGGGGCCGAGCTTTTTGGCAAGCTGAATGGCTGCCGCCACATTGGTGCCTGACGAAATGCCGCACATCAGGCCTTCTTTGCGGGCCAGATCCTTCGCGGTTTGAAGCGCTTCATCATCGGTGACAATGTAAATATCGTCGTAAATTTTGCGGTTCAGGATGGCCGGGATCACGCCGTCGCCAATGCCCATCTGGATATGCGTGCCGATCGAGCCGCCGGACAGGATGGCCGCATGCTCGGGTTCCACCGCCCAGATGGTCATGTCTGGATTCTGCGCCTTGAGCACTTCACCGATGCCGGTGATGGTGCCGCCTGTGCCAATGCCCGAGCAGAAGCCGTCAATCGGACCTTCGACCTGTGCAAGGATTTCCACGCCGGTGTGATGGCGGTGTACCATAGGGTTGGCCGGGTTCTCGAACTGCTGCGGTACAAAAACCTTGGGGTCTTCCTTCGCCATGCGCAGCGCGGTGTCCAGACATTCCTGAATGCACGCGCCGATGTCGCCCGCGTCATGGATGATGATGACTTCGGCGCCGTAGTGGCGCACCAGCTTGCGGCGCTCCTCGGAAACCGAGTCGGGCATGATGATGATGGTCTTGTAGCCCTTGACCGCGCCGATCAGCGCAAGGCCAATGCCCTGATTGCCGCTGGTCGGCTCGACAATAATCGAATCGGGCTTCAGCACGCCGCGCGCTTCGGCGTCGCAGATCATGTTGTAGGCCGTGCGGGTCTTGATCGAGCCGCCGACGTTCAGCCCTTCAAACTTTACCAGAATCTCAGCGGCGTTTTCGGGCGCCATGTGATTCAGCCGGACAATGGGAGTATGACCCATCGCGTCCAGAATGTTGTTGTAAACCATTCTCTATCTACTCCAGTACAAATCAATTTGATCGATAACTTATATATTATACGGGAAAAGAATGATTTCGTCAACCTCAGTAGCCTTGATCATCCAGCCGCCATGCGGCCTGCGCGCTGTCACGAATGAAAATCAGGCTCCAGTCCGGGTGTTCCTCACCGTCAATTGTGAAGTCGCACAGCAGGACGAGCACATTTTGGGGGTTCACGCCGTTTTCTGCGCCGCGGCCGTTTTTGAGATAGGTCAGGCGCATCCACTGGCACCGGGCGTCGTCATACCACAGGGCGTTCAGCTCGCGCGCTGGGGCTTCCGCCGAGAAATACTCCCGCGCAGCCTGCTCGGCAGCCTGAATCTCCTCGTCCGTAAAGGAGACATGCGGCACGCCGCTTGTGCAGACGTACTTCACAATCGCGTTATAGAATCCTGACGGAACCGAATAACAGCCCCATGTGCTGCCGCGCTGAACGAGGAAGAAATCCTGACGTTCGTACAGCAGAATGAGAAAGCTGGTATCCGAATAGGTGAGGCAGACCGAAGGGGCGATCTGCGGCCGCTCAGCGATGTCCTCCCGGAACTGCATGCGGTCGAAGTACGGTTCGACGAGGCTTCCGAAATCGCGGCTTGGAATAATGAGGTCATCCCACAGCACGGGACCGGACGCCTGCACATACATGGGGAACTGCGAACTGAGGATTGGCCAGTTCAGGACATTGAACAGGAAACGATCCGGCTCGTTGGTTCGCACGCCGGATGTGCCCACCGAACCGGGCAGATAGTATTTCAGCCAGCCTTCGAGGGCGCTGGAGTCGCAGCCGCGCAGGTCATCGAGCAGCAGTGTGCCGTCCGGCGCATACAGAGCGACGCTGCTCGGCGTGTCGCTGCCGCCCGACG